>JAAELZ010000286.1 GCA_024226105.1 Pseudomonadota bacterium
AAACCGCGATCGACTGGCTCATGCCCGGATCGGGATTGAGCGTGGTATCGACCCAGAGATTTTTCGATTCGGGGTGAGTCTTAATGAACAGGGAGCCGCCGCCCTGCCCCTTCAGCGTTCTTACCACTGACCAGGCATAAGGCTTTGAAGCATCCGTAGAGATCAGTGAAACAGAATCATCTCCCAGGTGTGAAGTTGCCCAGACCCGACCGAATTCGGGGTCAATAAAATTCGCTCCCCGGCCCGGATGAGGAATTTTCCCGACCTCGACCAACTTTGTTAGCCTGGATTCCCTGGAGTCAATAACCGCGATCTTGTTGGATTGATTAGCGGCTGACATGAAGTAACGATGCGAGGAATCCCATCCACCATCATGCAGGAAACGAGCCGCATCAATATTCGTTATTTTCAGGTTGGCTAGATCACTGTAATCAACCATTAATACCTTGCCGGTTTCTTTCACATTCACAATGAATTCTGGCTTTTCATGTGATGCAATAATAGCCGCGACACGTGGTTCCGGGTGGTATTCTCCGGTTTCAACGGCAATGCCTCTGGTCGCAACTACTTTTATCGGTTTTAAAGTGTCACCATCCATGATGACGAACTGTGGAGGCCAATAAGTGCCTGCAATCGCATACTTATCTTCGTACCCCTCAAACTTGGAGGTTTCAACGGATCTGGCTTCCAGCCCTACCTTGATTTCGGCAACAGTCTCAGGATGACTCATCCATAAGTCGATCAAATTGATTCTTGCATCACGGCCAATAACAAACAGGTAACGCCCGGAATAAGACATCCTCGAAATGTGAACCGCATATCCGGTTTTAATAACACTGATTATCTCTTTACTGCCACCGTCGACAAGTGCAATCTTTCCATCGTCCCTTAATGTCACCGAGAAAATATTTTCGATGTTGTAGTCGTTTTGTTTTGATTCAGGTCGTTCGTCAACAGGAATAATCACGTTCCAGCTTGCCATAAGCTCCTTCATCCCATACTCAGGGGGAACAGGTGGCTCATTCTGCAGGTATTTTGCCATCATCTCAATTTCGTTCTCAGAAAGAACGTTGGTCTCGCCCCATGCCGGCATCCCGCCAGCTGACCCGTAGGCGATGAAGGTCTTGAGGTATTCAGTGCCGCGTTGCGTGGTGATGTCCGTAGTGAGTGGTTTGCCCGTGGCCCCTTTTCTCAATACACCGTGGCAACCGGCGCAACGCTGGAAATAAATTTGTTTTGAAGTTTCAAAGTCTTCCTCAGACATGGCTACGCCGCCTGGATCGGCTGCTTTTTTGATTTCGCCCGCATCAATCCCGGATGCCGCTCCTCTGTAGGCGGTTGCAATTTTTTCGTCACCGCCGGCCCGTTTGCTGGAAAAATATTCAGCCACGCTTTCCATATCCTTCTCACTCAGGCCGGATGCCATTGGTTGCATTATTGCGCTTTTTCGATCCCCGTTATTAAACGCAGTCAATTGTTTGACCAGGTAGGCTTTGCTCTGGCCGGCCAGTGATGGAAACTCCGGGTTCAGGCTCACTCCGTTGACACCATGGCAAGCGACACACTGGTTTGCTTTGCCAATCGACTCAGATTGGACTATCGGTGACAAAAATAAGCTCGCTACAGCCAGAATCGATGCAGTAAATTGGTATTTATACATTGTATTTCCTCCCTTGGGATGCTTTTATGGGGTTTTATATCCATTTATCTATATCAGCCTATATCTCCTGCGTAATTGATCTATATCAATTTGTATATAGCTTAGGGGCGATGGGCAACAGGTAACGGTACCTGCTGTTCCACCCGCAGATGTTGATGATGTTAGTCATCCTGAGCAATATCCACTGATTTTTTGTTCATACTCTTATCAGGTATAGACTCATCTTTTTTCCGTTGATGTATATCAAGTGAACCTCAAAGAACTTCTGAGACAATCGATTTACAGCTGTTTTTATAGGGGAATAGCAGCTTTGCTACCGAGTTTGGATATGCACCACAAGTGGATTTAAAGTTGCGTGCTTAACACGATTATCCTAAGCGTAAATATACCTGTCTACCGAACAAGCCTTTGAAAAACACAAATCAAAAAGCTATTGCGATCTGGCTTCTAATCTGCTGTTTAGCTATCTATGCAATGATCGTTCTCGGTGGCGTAACCCGTCTTACCGGTTCGGGTTTATCCATGGTACAGTGGGAACCCATCATGGGTATTTTGCCACCATTAAACCAGGCCCAATGGCAGGAGACCTTTCTGCTTTATCAGCAGTTTCCTGAATATCAACAAAAAAATTTCGCGATGACTCTGAGTGAATTTAAATCAATTTTCTGGTTTGAATATGCTCACCGAGTCCTGGGCCGCTCAATTGGTGTGCTGTTCTTTTTGCCCTTTCTGGCATTTCTTATACTTGGAAAGATCAACAGCGCATTGGCCCCCAGGCTGGTTGCTCTGTTTGTACTCGGTGGCTTACAGGGGCTAATGGGCTGGTATATGGTAAAAAGCGGGCTGGTAAGTGACCCCCATGTTAGCCAGTATCGCTTGACTGCACACCTGGTTCTGGCGGTGCTGATATACGGCTATATGTTCTGGGTTGCTCTGGATTTATTGTATCCGGATGCCAATACCAAAGCAGGTAGTTCCGGGTTAAGCCGTCTTAGCTTTATGATTACCGCAACCATCTTTATCACAATCGCGAGTGGGGGATTTGTTGCGGGTACGCACGCCGGGTTTGCCTATAACACCTTTCCACTAATGAATGGACAACTTTTTCCCTCCGGCCTGTTCGAACTCTCTCCTTGGTGGTTAAATCTGTTTGAGAACATTGCCACGATACAGTTTAACCATCGCCTGCTGGCGACGCTGCTATTTGTTTTCATACCCGCACTCTGGTTATTATTAAGAAATTCCTCGCAAAGATCTTCCGTGCGCAACGGGGCACACCTGCTGTTAGCTGCACTGGTGCTACAAATTACGCTTGGAATTTCTACCCTGTTATTGATTGTTCCTGTAACGCTTGCAGCAGCGCATCAGGCGGGCGCAATTTTGCTGTTTAGTGCGTCTGTATTCGTCAGCCACCAGCTCCGAGCACGAACAGGTCCAAAACCTTAGCTGAGATAACAAAAAGCCGCTACAGGCGTAAAGCCAGTAGACATTTGGTCACGGTCAGGAGATCAAGGCTCCTTATTTGCGCCAATGATGTGACTATATGGTTGTTATGTACAACCTGATGGTGCATGTAAATCGACGCGCCGAACTATTTTGGTGCCACTTCTACCACCCCAATCGCTCGATCTACAGCAGTGCACAACCGTGCGGATTAGCAAGAGTTGCTTTCCGATTCGCTCAAAATACTTCCCGTATCTGGCGATATAACGAAGCGATCGTGCCTGGATCGTGCGGCATTGAAAAAGAGGCGACCAGGGCGCCCTGCGAATCAGTCAGAAAAATGGCGCCGGTATGGCTCACCAGATAGTGTCCGGGGCTGGTTTCGGGCTCGATGATGTATCCGGCGCCAAATTGCCCGGCCAGATTATCAATTTCAGATCTGGAGCCCGTTACCGCATAAAACTCCTTATTGAAGAAATCCATGTAACTGGCAAGATTCTCCTGTGTATCTCTTTGTGGATCAACCGAGACAAAAATCACCTGAGTATCAGACCATACTTCGGGGGCCTTCTGGAGTTGTTTTTGCATTGCGGTCAATACCGCGAGTGTGGTCGGGCATATATCCGGGCAGGAGGTATAGCCAAAAAAAACAAGAGACCATTTTCCATTGAGTGACTGAACATCGAATTTCTCACCGTGTTGATCGGTCAACTGGAACTCTCTAATTAGTGATACTTGCGGGCGTAGCACGCCCACCAGTTCCGATGGTATAGAAGGTTTGGATACTTTTACTACCATATAGGCCGCGATCATAAGCAGCACGAAAAAGCCAATCAGGAGCAAGATGCTGGAAAAAGAACGAGTTTTCATAATATAGTTATCGTAGTTAGTGTCTGGAAACAACCTCTGGTAATGGCACGGGGCAAATACAGTTTTTCATTTACGAGTGCTTTTCCACTGTTTATACGCCCATCGTGCAAACACAGCCATTACCAGTAAATTAATTATCAGGCCAATAGCAAAAAAATTCGCGAGTTCCATGTTTGGCTCGGAGTTCGTCGCCGTTTCTGCTTCCGTATTGTTAGCTGAAAAAGAACTAGATTGTGCAATGCCTGCGTGAACACCTGTTCTGGCTGCCGGCACTATAAGGCCTTGCACGGATACCTCGGGATTATCATACCCTGAGTCCCCATATGCGGCACCGTTGATGGGCCCGGCAAGGTATACAATTTGTAGCAGGGTCAGCACCAGGCAGACGGGCAGATGAACAGTTTTCATACAGTTGCGTGAACCAATAGCGTTTATTCAATAAGCCAGTTCTGTAAGGAGTATGCCCGGTTTCTGACAGCGGTAAAGCGGGCGCGCCTCACAATATCGAGTGTAGTGTACTGCGCTAGTATATGGAACCGCTTTTAAACTACATTTTCTCTGTGAGCCTGTCTAGACATAATGCCTAGAACAGGAGCCAAACAGGCCGGCAAACAAAAATGGTTAATCATCCTGAATGGATAAAAAGGCCAGGATATCATCTATTTCACTATCGCCAAACTGTTTAAAGATTTCAGCATCTCCAGGCGCATCATGAACACGCTCAGATTTTCGAAAATTTTCAATCTGACGCTTGAGGTAGACACTGTGCTGGCCAGTAAGCGGTGGAATCATACCATCAAAGCTGCCTTCGCCAGCCCGGCCGTGACACGTTGCACATTCTTTCCTATAAGCCCGTTTACCGGAATCCAGATTACCCGGATAGCGTGCAATATTAATGATCGCCCGGCTTTCTTCCAGTCTTCCCAGGGCGTCAAATGAACCGTCTTTGTCGGTGTTTTCCTCGAGGGCCGACAGGCGTGTGGGAAGTTTGATGGATGAAATATACTGAACGATGGCCTGGATATCGTCTTCAGGTAGTTCCCGATCGTTTGTATAAGGTACCATCGGGATGTTGAGCCGATCCCGGGTTTTGAAATGGTGTAGCTGTTTGCTCAGATAAGGGATGCTCATGCCCGCCAGGCGAGGGTATTCCCCGTCAATGCTGCCCTGCGCATTTTCGCCATGGCAGCCGGCACAGGTTTCATTAATTTCTTCGCCGTAGTCCAGTGCCTCCTTGAGTTCTGCGCCTTGCAAGCCTGCAATCTCAACCGTATCCGCTGCCGGTAACTGATGGGCGATGCCTTTATGGCAGTCAATGCAGGTTTTCCCTTCGGCCATTCCATCGCGGTGAATTCGAGCGGCAAAGCGGGCCTGGCCTGTAAGGTCCATACTGTCAAATTTGTGACAATTTCGACATTCCTGCGAATCATTATTTTTCATAGTAGTCCACACCCGCTTTGCCAGGTAGGGGCGCCGTGCTGCAAATTTTTCCTGAGTATCGATGGTGCCGGCTAACCAGTGGTATACCTCAGCCGAGGCCTGAATTTTACGTACCACCTTGGGGAACCATTCTTTGGGTACGTGGCAGTCCGGGCAGCTTGCGCGTACACCGGAGGGGTTGGATGCATGCACGGAATGCCGGTAATCCTGATAGACTGTATTTTCCATTTCGTGGCAGGAGATACAAAATTTCAGGGTGTTGGTTGCTTCCATGGTGGTGTTGAACCCGCCCCACAGGACAACACCGAGCAGAACTAAAAGCAGGCTGCCGATGAGCGTGATGGGTTTTTTCCGGATGAATAATTTGCTGTTCATGCTCAATAGTTTTTTAGGGCCAGGTAATGTCGATTTATTCGCCGTGTTTTTTACGCACCTTCTTAAACCGGGGCTGAAGCCCCGGTTTAAGAGGGATAGTATCGATAATTCGGTTATTTACTTTTGTACAGCTTAGAGATAAACAACCCGGGATTATATTCCTGATTCCGATCCGAATCGTCAGTTTATCGCCCTGATGTGACAGGGTCGGATGTTGATACATATCAATGAAGAATAACGTTTTTCACCACACAATTGAACGGATGGAAATCAATTTTAAATTTGCCTCGCTCGCAGTGCTGCTGTTGATGCTTGGATTCGGGGCAGGTTATTTCTTCAGCAGTGAGCCTGTCGACCTGTATCAGAATCCCGATCTTACCCTGTCAGTAGATACAGAATGCGTGTTAAATGACACCGTGTGTGAAACCTCTCTTGCGAACAGTAGCACACTTAGTTTTTCGATAGGCCCCAAACCCATATTGGGCGCGTCTCCACTCAGCTTTGAGCTGAGTGTTGAAAATATTGATGTACAGGGTGCTGTGCTGGATCTCAAAGGCGTGAGCATGAACATGGGCAGTTATCGCTATGAATTTGAGCCCGATGGAAAAGGTGGGTTTATGGTCGAAGGTAATCTGCCGGTTTGTGTTAGAAACCAGATGCAATGGCAGGCAGACCTCTGGCTCAAAACCTCTGAGCAAGGTTTGATTAAAGCGCCTTATCTATTTACCGCATACAAAAGTCAATACTAAACCCTGAACCAACCATACAGGACGCTAAAAATGAAAAAGCATATTCGAAAAAGCTACTTAAAATCTTTTATGTCTGGCCTTTTGTTTTCTGTGATGTTGTTTACGGTCGTGCCTGGCCAGGGTGCCGGGCCGAGTGCGGACGAATTGAGCGATCTCATTGATCAGATGGTCAATCGAAAAATGGCGAATCTGGGTAAGCAAATGGGGGTGGTGATTAACCTGTCCGGCCGCCAACGCATGCTCACGCAGAAAATGAGTAAGGAAATGTTGCTCATTTATCTGGGTGTAGAGCCAGACGAAAACCAGCTTAACCTGGGGAATTCGGCTATTTTGTTCAGCGATACGCTCAAGGGTCTGGTCAATGGAGACAAATCGGTGAACCTTGGCAAAACCACGGATCCGGATATCCTCAAACAAATGCATATAGTTTCGGGGCTGTGGGCTTCCTTTTCACAATATGTTCTGGCGACGCTGGAAGCGCAAATCGATAAATCATTTATTGAAAAAGTTGCACAGGAGAATTTGCCGCTACTCGAGGAAATGAATAAAGCGGTGTACATGTATGAGAAAGCGGCGGGCGCGGATCTGGCTGATCTGGCACCCGTGGTAAACCTGTCCGGCCGCCAGCGGATGTTGACGCAAAAGATGACCAAAGAGTTCCTGTTAATTGCAGCGGGTATTTCGGTGCAGGAGAATCAGGCTAATTTGCTGAAAACAGTTGCGCTGTTTGATCGAACCTTAAAAGGTTTGCGTGATGGAGATGCCGCCCAGCGTTTACCCGGCACACCCCAGCCGCATGTTCGTGCACAACTTGATATTATTGAACAACGGTGGGATGCATACCGGCCAGTACTGGAGCAACAGGATTTCTCAGAGGCACAAATTCTGCGCGCAGCCGAACTCAATCTTCCGCTGTTAAAAGAAATGAATACGGCGGTTAAGATGTATGAAGTACTCTCCGATTCCGCAAAGTAAGAAGTCGTTTGTTTGGTTTGACCTTAGACTAATTTAATACAGAGGGCGCAGGGCAAATGGATAAAGTTTATCTTTGTGCCCCTTATGGCCTCTGCGTTAAGAAAATGCGTTGTGCTGGCGTTTATGTTTACAGGGTCTGTGTGCTAATGCGAAGGAAACTTCGGTGGGTACCCGGGAGGCTATAACCCCGTTAAACTATTGCTCTGGCGATTGCGATTTAGTAGTGCTCCCGAATTGTCAGCAACATCGGCTCCGGCAGGGTGCCATGCGCAATAGTGGCTTTTATTTCACCGTCTTTACCGATCACCAGGGTTTGTGAGCTGTGGTCAACCGCGTAGTTTCCTCCGCTCACATGGTCTGGAATTCGATAATAGGCGCCAAAGCGTTTCGTGATATCGTCGATTTCAGGTTTTGTTCCGGTGATGCCCAAAATGTTGGGATGAAAAAAATGCGCATATTCAACCAGGCGATCGGGCGTGTCCCGTTCAGGGTCGACACTGATAAACAGTGTTTGAGTTTGTGCCAGCTCCGATTCATTGAGTTCTTTCAGCGCTGCGGTGGTGAGTGCTAACGCCGTGGGGCAAACATCCGGGCAATAGGTGTAGCCAAAGTATATAAGAACGACCTTGCCCTTGAAGTCGCTAAGCTTGACCTGTCCTTTATGCGATTGCAGAGTGAAGTCGCCCCCGGGCATGGGCGGCGCGTATTCATCCAGGTTTATTGTCATGCGGCCCGAAGAAAACAGGTAACCGCTTACAACGGCCAGGACAAATAGCCCGGTAAGTATAAAATAGGGTTTTTTCACAGGTGGAGCTTAACATCGTGATCTCACCTTCAGCAGGCACCTCGGCGTGGCATAGTGTCGCAGCAGTCCGACGGGTCGGAACACCGATTTTCGGATACTATTAGGAACATGACGCTAATTGTGGAAAACAGGCCCGAAACCCAATCACTGAGTGAGCTTTCTGAGTTTAAGGTGATGGAATGGCTATTCTGGCTGCGCAACCTGATGGTTCTTGCGCAATTCGCTGCAATCGTAGTAGCGGTTAAATTCATGGGCATTTCGCTGCCGGTTTTTCAAATTGGTGTGGCACCATTAGTGCTGATTTCTTTCAATCTACTGGTTTATTGGCGTCTTGAAAAGGGGCGCTCAGTTTCAGAATCTGAAATCATTGTGCATTTGCTGTTCGATATGCTGGTATTTACCTGGCTTTTGTATTGGACAGGAGGCTCTGCCAATCC
>JAAELZ010000287.1 GCA_024226105.1 Pseudomonadota bacterium
AGAGCTGGTTTGATTCAGATTTTTCGATCATTTGAGGCGAATATTGGGCATATTTAACGAAAATTATCGGGAAATCTGGCCAAATCCAGCTTTTCCGCAGTACAGACCTCCTGATTTAGGGGATTATACTGTGCTACCGAATTCGAAAATCATCTCGGAATTCGTACCCGGAAAAATAGTTTTGGTTTCGTTCAATTCCCTGCACAAGTTTTCTATCGCCGTATCGTTACTATGATTGGCAAGCCGGTGTAAACGTACCGTCAGGGTATTATTTTGATGATCCGGCAATAAATCCGCCTCGGACTGATACAACGCCACCACCAGTTGCCGAGCATCGTCAACGCGCGACATATGCTCACGCAGAATGTTCACCATGGCGGTTTCCGCCCGATATGCCACCATTTTGATGGTATCAATGAGCTGCTTTGTTTGTGTGGCGAGTTTGCTGAATCGTACTTGTTCCGGCAGTTCAGCAACGGTAATGTGCTTGTCGGTTTCTTTTCTTTTGCTCTTTAGCGTATCGACTTTCTCCTGAAAGTCAGTGATCTCTTCCAGCAGCACCGCCTTTTTCTGTTCAAATAGATCAACCTTACCGGGATGGATCTCGGTTTCGAGGTTGATAGAACCGAATGTAGCAAGACGACGGTTGAGTTTGCCATTGATGCTGCGTATCTCGTAATCCAGTTGTCGATAATCCGGGTTTACCACCGGTGTGGCATCAGGAATATCCTCCAGACAATAGTCAACAAGCCCATCAATATTATAGTGTTGGCGCATATATCTGAAGAAGTTTTCCTGGGACCATCTGGCGAACATGGATGCGGAAATCGTGATGAAATCCATCGTGTACTGGGTCGCAATGATTGCGGTTTGATGACCATTTTCGGTCAGTTTGCGAATCTCTCGAACCCACAGCTTTTTTCCCAGCCAGGTTCCCCTTTCCGCCAATACCATTTCAACCACTTCTCCAGTGACCAACCTGACCGGTTGTTTGGTGAATTCGGTTTCAGACCAGTTATCTCCGGGATATTTATGATAGGTGATACAGGCAATACGTTTTTTCTTCAATCGAAGCATCAATGCCGGACTGTACCCTTCGCGGTCGAAGATCAAGGTGAATCGGGATTGTAACGGCTGATTATCCAGTTGTTCCGGGGTGGGCTGAGCGGGCACTTCCTGCTCGAGCCGAGGCACGATTTCATCTTCTACCACCTGGATCAAACCCGGATCGACTTCCTTGTTGATATAGAAAAAGGGTTGCCCATCCATGGCGTTGACCCAATAATCCGTCGTGGCGCGCAGGCACAGGCGCTCACGAGCGACATAATGTTTGGGCAGTTTTGTCTGTGAACCATGATAGACGCGTACATGACCATCGATATACAACATGGCGGCGCTGCTAAGGTCCGCTGCCATCCAGCGCTCGCATAGATCCGCACCCCACTGGGTGCACGCCCCTTCCGTCGAGAGTATGTTCAGTTTTTCACGTAAGGTTCGAACTTCCGGGATGCGATCGAGTCCCAGAATCTTGCCCCATTCTCCGGGGGCGTGGTAACGCAGTCTTTCCACGCTTTTAATCCGCGCCAACGCCATGAAGGCCACCAATAGCAAGATGCTGGCAAGGCCATAATAGCCCCTGGGTAGTTGAAAGTATTTTTTGGTGTTGTGTAGTAACCCAACCGACAACAGTGCCGGCAGGGCGAACAATACACCGGCATTGGGGACACTCTCCGATGCCTTGAACTCAAGCGGCACTTCACTGATGTCACCCACCATCGCCGCAAGGCGACCCAGCGTATTGGTCGCACCCATGCCAATGGAGGCTTGGTGATCCAAGGCATTGCGTTCGCTTTTGCTGGTGACGCTGTTGTGCGTTATGCGAGACTTTTTTTTAAAGGCTTATGTAAACGACCATCAAGAACCGCTTTATTTAAAGTATTGCTTTTGATGCCCAGTGTTGTTGCCGCATCACCCACCGCTTCACCCTGACCGAGCAAGTCCTGTGCTTGTGCAAGCATTTCCTCGGTGAGTACGGTAGCGCCTCGTGTATTACGGGGTTTGTAAAAACCGGCGGCACCCTGTTCACGGTATTTTTTTACTGCGCGTTTAACGCTGATGGCAGAAATTCCAAAGGCGCGACAAAGCTCAGCCTGGGTGCAGCTACCATTGATATGGAGTTGGCTGATGATCATGTGGAACGTTGGCAGATCATCTACATCATGGAAAAATACCGGCAGCGTTCCGTAGAAATAGGTCACCCGACCTTCTCTTTTTTCAAACGCCAGGTTGACGTTGATTTCTGTGGTCCCACTGGGAAAGATGGGAAGTTGCGCCTGTGGCATGATGAATTGGCCTCTGACCGGATCAATGGGTGACCCATGGATTCTAGCAGGGCTGGACTGCTGACGAGACGTAGCCGGCTTTTTGGTCTCTACTCAAAATCACCACAGGTTGCTGTTCTTGTTTCGAACAAATTCCTGTTTCGATTGTATCTGATTGATTGTTCTATACTTATCGGTTTCTTGCAGAAAAATTAAGCGTTTTGTAAATCAGGAGGTCTGATCATGGAGATATAGGCGACCGTGAGCTGATCTTCGTAGCCCTCCCGGGCAAGGATGCCCATCTCCAGAATGGTGACATCGGACTCCGGCCAGGGCGTACCCGGCCGGTTGAAGAAGTAGCCAGCAAGTCCGGAGCAGAAAAGCGCCATGCCATCGCCCATCTCCATCGCCCGGCTACGCCGAGACTCAGTCAGACTCTGATCCTGGCCGACTGCATGCAAGGCTGCCACGACATCTTCAGTGATAACCTGTGCCCGCCCGCTCTCTTTGACCGTCTTGGCGGCCAGAAAGATGGCGTTTCGTATCAACAGCCGGTC
>JAAELZ010000288.1 GCA_024226105.1 Pseudomonadota bacterium
AACGCCCATGCCGCCGCATAATATGACGCTTACCGTAACGGGCGCCGGTATGTTATGGGTTGGCTGGTTTGGTTTTAACGGCGGCAGTGCGCTGGCAGCCAATGGCGATGCCGCGATGGCGATGCTGGTGACGCATATTTCAGCTGCAACCGGCGCCATGACCTGGATGTTTATTGAATGGAAAAAATTCGGCAAACCCACCGCGCTGGGTGTGGTAACCGGTATGGTTGCAGGACTGGGCACGATTACCCCGGCGTCCGGCTTTGTCGGCCCTGCCGGCGCATTGGTGATTGGTTTGCTGGCTGGGCTGGTGTGTTTTAGCGCCACCATGTTCCTGAAAAACAAGTTGAAAATAGATGATTCGCTGGATGTGTTCCCGGTGCACGGTGTGGGCGGCATCATCGGGACCTTACTTGCGGCGCTTTTCGCCGCCCCGACCCTGGGCGTGTTTGCCGGGCAGGGTTTTGCTGATGGTATCGACAGTATCACCCAACAGTTCTCAGTGCAGATGACTGGTGTGATTACCGTTCTGTTATACACCGCAGTCATTACCTTCGTGATTTTCAAAGTTGTCTCGGTATTCACCAAAGGCCTGCGCGTCTCAGAAGACGAAGAATCCGAAGGACTGGATATCGTATCGCACGAAGAGCGGGGTTATGATTTGTAAAACGTAAAGCGATCTTTTGCCTGAAAGCCACTCGTGTTTTCGAGGCTTTATGGTGTTTCTGTATTGTTACCTCGGTTAAGTCTATACGAACTGGCATCACTGTATACGAAATGAGCTAAAGGAATTAGAGGCTCTGTAATCAGCACATAAATGAGAAACCAGGTTTTTTACAGACCATGCTCTTCCAGTGTGATGCTAGACTACGGTAGAAATTATTTATTGCACAAAAATTTATTTTGAAACATCGGAGACAGGCGTGAAAAAGGCACTTATAACGGGTATAACCGGTCAGGATGGCGCGTATCTTGCGGAATTTCTAATTGATAAGGGGTACCAGGTTCACGGAATAAAGCGGCGTAGTTCGCTGTTCAATACGGATCGTATCGATCACCTTTATCAGGATCCCCATGAGCCGGACCGAAAGCTGGTATTGCATCATGGTGATATGACCGATTCATCCAGCCTGGTCAGGATTATCCAGCAGGTGCAGCCCGAAGAAATTTATAATCTTGCAGCCCAGTCTCACGTGGCGGTATCGTTTGAGGAACCGGAATATACAGCGAACTCCGATGCGCTGGGTACGCTTCGTGTACTGGAGGCGATAAAAATATTGGGCCTGGAAAAGAAAACTCGTTTTTACCAGGCATCGACTTCAGAATTGTTCGGCAAGGTTCAGCAATCTCCACAAAACGAATCCACGCCATTTTATCCGCGCTCACCCTATGCCGCTGCTAAATTGTATGCCTACTGGATCACCATTAACTATCGTGAGGCCTATGGCTTGTATGCCTGTAACGGTATTTTGTTCAACCATGAATCTCCACAACGTGGCGAAACGTTCGTTACCCGAAAAATTACGCGAGCACTTTGCAGGATTAAGCTTGGTCTCCAGGATTGCCTGTACCTGGGTAATCTTGATGCCAAACGTGATTGGGGTCATGCCAGAGACTACGTAGAAATGATGTGGTTAATGCTGCAACAGGAACAAGCCGATGATTTTTGTATCGCTACGGGCATTCAACATTCTGTACGGGATTTTGTTGATCTGGCCTGTAAGGAATTGAAGATTAATATCAAATGGCAGGGACGGGGTGCCGATGAATCGGGCATTGATGTAGATACAGGCAGGACGATTGTCGCCGTTGACCCCAGATACTTCAGACCTGCTGAAGTAGAGACTTTACTCGGCGATGCAGCTAAGGCCAGGGATAAACTTGGCTGGTCAGCCAAAACAAGTTTTGAAGAAATGGTCACGGAAATGGTGGCTTGTGATCTGGAAGAGGCTAAAAAGGATCAATTGTGTAAAGAGGGGGGGTACACTACTTTTGACCGGCATGAATAGTGTCCTGAATAAGGACTCAACTATTTATATTGCGGGCCACAGGGGCATGGTGGGTTCAGCGATTGTGTCTGAGCTTGAGCAGAACGGTTACAATAATATTATCACCCGTAGCAGAAAGGAGCTGGATCTGCTGAACCAGGCTTCCGTAAGTGAGTTCTTTTCAATAAATCAGATCGATTACGTGGTATTGGCCGCTGCCAGAGTAGGTGGAATATTCGCTAATAACACCTATCCCGCGGATTTTATTTATCAAAACCTGATGATTCAGGCCAATGTGATACACCAGGCCTATGCACACGGTGTGAAACGCCTGCTGTTTCTTGGCAGTTCGTGTATTTACCCCAGGCAGGCCGAACAACCCATGTCTGAAGGCACCCTGTTAGCGGGAAAACTGGAGCCGACCAATGAGCCCTACGCGGTGGCGAAAATTGCCGGGATAAAGATGTGTGAATCGTATAACCGGCAGTACGGTACGTTTTACCGCTCTGTTATGCCCACCAATTTATATGGGCCGAACGATAATTTTCACCCCGAAAACAGCCACGTAGTACCCGCGTTGATGAGGCGTATACATGAGGCCAAAATGGCGGGCGAGAAGCAGGTTGTGATATGGGGGAGTGGTAAGGCAAAGCGCGAATTTCTTCACGTCAGTGACATGGCAACTGCATCGGTGTTTGTCATGCAGTTGAGTGACGAATGGTATGCTCAGCATACCCAGGAGATGGTCTCTCACATCAATGTGGGGACGGGCGAGGATGTTTCTATAAACCAGTTGGCTGAGCTTTTATCAGAGGTGATTGGTTTTCAGGGCTGCCTTGAGTTTGATTCCAGCAAACCCGATGGTGCTCCGAGAAAGTTGCTCGACGTATCCAGGATCAAAACCCTGGGATGGCAATCAGGGATTGGCCTGGAGCAGGGTTTGCGGGATACGTATGGCTGGTATTTGGAATCTCAATTGAGAATGCCCATATAACAATGCGGGAAAAACACAGGGAAAGTCGCCTATGAAATGCTTTAAAGCGGCGTTATTAAAAAAAATTTAAATAACCGGGTGTTGTGCAGAGGCAGGCTATTTGACTTCTGAATTTGATCGATATCTTCGCTCGGGACGGCCAATATTTCCGTAGTTAATGCTCGCCAGAACTTCCTGTGTGCTGACCAGATATTCAAGATAGCGGCGTGCGGTTGTGCGGCTGACGCCCAGATGGCTGCCCGCTTCTTCCGCGCTGATTGGGTTTTTCAGAGGCCGCGTAAAAATAGCACGGACACTGTCAAGCGTCAGTGCGTCGATCCCCTTGGGCAGGCGCTGCGTTTGTTGTGAGGGCTGCCTGGCTCCGGAAAGCAGGCGATCAACATCCGTTTGTGCAAGAGCACTCAAATCTTCGAGCTTTTGCAGATGGGCTGAGAACTTGGTCAGGGTGTTTTTAAATCGATCGAATACCAGTGGTTTGAGGATGTAATCAAACACGCCCCCA
>JAAELZ010000289.1 GCA_024226105.1 Pseudomonadota bacterium
ACTCAGCCACAAGCGGGCTGTTGATCTGTTCCGCCTCGGGCAGGATCACCAGCTTACGCGCCGGGCGAGGTTTAGGCACGGGCGCCGGGTCCATCGCAGTCGCCGGACCGCCCTTGATCGGGGGGGCTCGGTTCCGGGCTGCTTCCCGCCATCGCCGCCATTGAGGGACGTAGGGCTGAGCGGAACGACCAAGTATCATAAGGGCATGGAATTTACCACAAAATACCTATGCGCAAGTATCGTTTCGCAAATGTTGTAAGTTTCGCATACTACGAATTACACACTGAAAACAAAGAAAAAATCCGTTGCAATAGTTCCGTGCGGAAGGCAATAAATTATGCGGTATGTTTCGCACGGCTTTTGCCAACTGCAACACAGTGAATACACTATTGAGTAGAAAACCCACGAAAACCACTAAGCTGCTGTGATAACTAGATAAAATTATCGATGCTTAACAGGCCACCTTGGTGTTACATCCCTTATGATACCTCACCGTTCCTCTCAGCCCTACGTCCCGTAGAGCAGCAAGCCACCATCGGAACTGATCTTGGAGCCGTGGAATTCCAGCCGCACACGAGGGTCAAAATCCAGCCGAAAATCGCACTCAGAACCTGCACCCGCTGGGTGTGCCATAAACCCGCCTCCA
>JAAELZ010000290.1 GCA_024226105.1 Pseudomonadota bacterium
ACCGACCCAACTCGAACTTCCGGGTTCTGCGCGTGGGTTGCCTGATCCCTCAATAAGCCTGTTTGAGACTGGCATAAACCCAGCTGCTCTTTGAGAGAATATACCAGTTCGGCCCGTTCCCGTTCGTCACCTTCTGATGTGAGCAATTCATCTGCCAGCATCGAAATATTTGAAAGTGGTGTCCCCAACTCATGCGCAGCACCAGCCGCCAGGGCGCCTAAAGTAACCAGGTGCTGGCTGTTGATACTCTCCTGCTCCGCCTGTTTAAGCGCAATTTCGCGGCGCCTGGCGAGCCGGGCCAGCCCGGACACAAAGGCGATAGTAATCGCCGCACTCAACAAAAAGCTGAGCCACATACCAAAAATATGCAAGGAGAAATCCCCGCCAAAACGCCCATTCATGGGTGGCAATGGAACGTAGCTAACCATCAGAAATGAATAAAGCACTACACTGACCAGACCCAGCAACACGGCATGACGAATAGAACCGAATGCCGCGGCAGCCGCAACCGGCACAAGGTAGGCAGAAACAAATGGATTGGCAGAGCCTCCTGTCCAATACAAAAGCCAGGTAAATACCAGCATATCGAACAGCAAATGCACAATGATTTCAGATTCTGAAACTGAGCGCCCCTTTTCAAGACGCCAATAAACCAGTAGATTGAAAGAAATCAGC
>JAAELZ010000291.1 GCA_024226105.1 Pseudomonadota bacterium
ACTTACGCCACCCTGCACCGCAAAAATAATTCCGGCCAGTACAGCGTCCTGAGTATTTCGGGCAAGCGCCTGTGCTGATTTCGCCAACTCGTGCAAATTTCGGCCTGCATCCGGAAACAACTGTTCGGCACGATCCAGGGTATCGAGCATACTCTTTGCCCCCGGCAAGATCACCCCGCCACGGTGCAAACCACTCGCATCGAGCAAATCCACCGTAATCGCCGTTCCGGCATCCACTACAATGCACGCCTGGCCAGGATTCCTTGCTCTTGCAGCGATCAATGCCAACCAGCGATCAACTCCCAGAGCTTCGGGTTCTGTATAGGCATTCGTAACACCACAGGCCTGTGCCGTAGAAGACTGCCAGCCAACATTTTTACCGAAACAAGCCCGGGCAAGTTGATCGATTTGATCCGCCATCCAACTTCCACGTACACAACTACCGCTTATTTGCTGTATATCTAACGATTGAAGCGCTTTCCACTGTTCGCCCAACACAGCCAATGAATCCGCCGCCATGGAGTTTTCATGATGCACCCACTTGATACGCGAATTACCTACATCCACATACAGATTCACGACACCGTCCTCAAGCTGTTAACCTCACCGGAATTGACCGCCATCCGTGTACCATCAGACTCCAGTACCAACGCGCCCGTAGCATCCAGCCCAACCACGGTTCCAGTACGCATTTCACTCTGATGCTGATAACTCATTTTTACTCCCTGATAGGCATGATAGGCCAACCAGTCCTGGCGAACCGGCTCAAAACCAAGCGTCTGTAATTGCTCAATGCGGTAGGCGAGCCCAGTTAAAACAGCTATCAACACACGCTGTCGATCGATATTTTCAAAACCCAATTTTGCAAGGTCGGTCCATGATCGTTCCACCTGAGTCAAATCGGCTGCCTGATGCCGGATGTTAATGCCAATACCCATTACCATTTCAACGTTTTCACCGCGAATTCTGGATTCGATCAATACACCCGCAAGCTTACACTTATTCACCACTATATCATTTGGCCACTTCAAACCAACACCCTCGACACCCAGATTTTTTAGCGCATCCGCCAGCACAACGCCGACCAGCAAACTAATTTCAGAGGACAGCGGCACGGAGGGAACCCAGCCCAGTGAAAACATCAAATTTGTACCTGCAGAGCTAAACCATTGCTTACCGCGACGCCCCTTACCCCGAGTCTGGAAATCGCAAACACAAACACGTCCGTGCACGGAACCCGGCAGGCTCAGCAAATAGTTGTTACTCGAGTCTATTGATTCAAAATACTCCGGGCGCCTGATCCAGTCGACACCATTTTGCCGTAACACTGCCTCGATCTGTTGCGGACTAAATTGTGAACTCATACCCCTTACACGCCATTGATAAATACCTGGCCGGACTATAACATTATTTGGTTTTTATCCTTCGACATACGCTACCCATGCCTGACACCCCAATTCAGCGAAATCCCACACGAGAAGTCAATATCGGCTCGATTACGATCGGCGCGAAGCAGCGGATTGCGGTGCAAAGTATGTGCGCGACTCCCACACGGCAGATCGAAGAGACGCTCAGGCAAATACGAAACCTTGAAGCTGTAAATGCCGATATTATACGTATCGCGGCAGACAACCAGCGCGATGCCAAAGCCCTGATTGAAATTCGTGCGCAAACCGACGCTAATTTGAGCGTTGACCTGCAAGAAAACTATCGCCTCGCCGCCATATTGGCGCCGTATGTAGAGAAAATCCGCTATAACCCCGGGCATCTGTATCACCATGAAAAAAGCAAACCCTGGCAGGATAAAGTTAAATACCTGGCCGATATCGCCGAACAGCATGATTGTGCAATGCGCATTGGCGTCAACGCAGGCTCCATGGATCCGGCCAAGCTGGATGCCTTTCCATCGGATGATTCCATCACACCCATGATTGCCAGCGCACTGGACCACTGCGAGTTACTGGATAGCATCGGTTTTACACGCTATTGTGTATCCCTGAAAGATTCCGACCCGTTCAAGGCTCAGGATGCCTATGAACGATTTGCCGCGCAGCGACCCGATATTCCACTGCACCTGGGTGTCACCGAAGCCGGCATGCCCCCCGACGGTATCAGCAAAACACGTATGGCTTTTCTGCCTCTGCTGGCGCAGGGCATCGGCGATACGCT
>JAAELZ010000292.1 GCA_024226105.1 Pseudomonadota bacterium
CTCAGGTTTTGCCCGGGCTATTTCTGTTGTCCTGGGGGCTTCCGCCGGTGTGGTCGGTCTCCATTCCCGCGCCAAACGTTGGGCTTCGGCTATCTGGAGGGGTGTCATTTTCCTTTCAACACCACTTCTGGAGCCCCTGGCTTCAGATTTCCCGGCCGCTGCCGCCAGATTGAACCACATATGCGCTTGGACATAATCCTGGAGTACACCCTCGCCCAAGGCATAGGCATAACCTAGCATAAACTGTGCATCAGCATCGCCTTGCTGCGCCAGGCGTCGGAATTCACGTGCAGCAGTTACATATCTGCCGGCCTCAAAAGCTGACATTGCATCGCTGAAGTCCGCGCTTGCTGGGGTGGTAAAAAACGTACTAAAAAGTAACGCAACGATGAATCTGCGCATCACGGTCTCCCAATTCGGCATCTGCATTCTTTTTTGCGCCTGATAATTGTCGGTCAGGGTTCCTGTTTTCAAAGTAAGGTTGGTTAACATCTCTTTTGCCTATTTTTCCAGGTCATGGAGAAGACGTTTTTCCAGGTTCTGGCGAACCTCGGCTGAACGGCCTCTTGCTTCCCGATCCCGTAAGGATGGGTCGAACTCTTTCTGTCC
>JAAELZ010000293.1 GCA_024226105.1 Pseudomonadota bacterium
CCGGATGATTTTATTCGCCTTGTGCAGGCCTACCTGACGACAGACGCGAAAGCGACGCCTATTGTGCCGGATAACAAACGCTTTGCCGAAAATACCGTGGCGTCAACGGATAACGGCGCGGGCAATCCGATGTTGTATCGTGTAAGCACGGGCCATGAAGGTGTTTTCTGTGAAGGCTGTCACGGTGCGACTCACGGTATCTGGCCAAACAAGAATCCGCTCGCAAACGATAATGTGACAGCGATGCAGTTACAGGGCCATACCGGCACGATTACCGAATGCAGCACCTGCCATACCGGTGATCTGGGTAACAACCTGGAGGGTCCGCATGGTATGCATCCTGTCGGAGAGGCGGGTCAGGAGTTCCTCGAAGGCGGCCACGCCGAGCTGGTTGAGAATAACGCCAACGAATGCAGAGCCTGCCACGGTCAGAACGGTGAAGGTACCGTCCTCTCGAGCATGTTTCAGGAACGGGAGCTCAAATGTGATGATTCCACCGCGTTTTGTCCCACGGGTGAGCAAACGATTTTCCCCAACGACCATCAGGTGGGGTGCACTGAGTGTCACGAGAATGAATTGTAAATCAAAATGCCCCCGAAAAGCCGGAGGAGAACTCCGGCTTTTCGGCTGGTTTAGCGGGCTGGTTTGGCCAATATCGAAGCGAGTAAATGCCCGTCTTCGCGATTGAGAGAGTGATCCTGAGAAACAATGTAAGAAACAGCTTTGCCTCGTAGTGCCGGCACGTTATTCAAATCCTGGCTGTCTGCGGTGATCAGCCAGTCCTTGTCGTAACCGCGGCGGTCTTCTCTGACCACTGATATATATTCGATATCAGGATGAGGTTGCTGGTTGAGCCAATACAGCACATTTGGATTGCCCCGGCTGGGCGGGGTGAAATCATAGACCAGATCACGCGAATGGCGAACCGTATTATAAACTTTGCCTCCGAACATATTGCGTACCGCATCCAGCGGGCCAAAAATAGGGTCGGTCAATTCAAGCGCGTCAATCGCGCGTATCGTGCCAAGATTGGGTGCGGCGATGCTGACCAGGCGTTTCACCGCTGGATTATAATATTGTACCAGCCATAAACGCGCAGCCAGCGCGCCGGCGGAATGCCCGATCAGGGTAATGTCTTCGTCCGGGCGCATCGTAACTATGCGTTGCATGGCGATTTCAAGATAATCAGCCTGCTCGTCCAGCGGACGCATCCAGGGCATATCAATCACGTAGGAAATATTCTTAGCGCGATCGCTGGACAGGCGGTGTACCGGATCCGGAAAATATTCACGCGTATCAGGGATGATTAAACCGCCGCGTTGCCAGCCTTTGCGCTCCAGCAGGTCATTGATCCGGCTTTTCTCCCAGGAATTGGGGGAACCCATGTAACCATGTATGAGCACCAGAACATCTGCATTGGCCGTATTGATAAGGCCGGCGAGCAATAGGGCGAACAGGTATTTGAGTAGCTGTGTTATGGGGTTTTGCATTGTATTATTTTTTTCTGGATTCAACGATGCTCAGTATACCGTGCTCTGTGTAAAGAGTCGGTATCCCTTTTAAAATCTCCCCCAGCCCCTCTTTTTCAAAGAGGGTAGCCAGTTTGTGGGTGGTAAAAGCGTAGCGCATCCACCTTTTGACTCATGTGATTTGCCACATAATGGTATATACAAAGGAAATAGCCACTATTACTAAAATTATTACTGAGAATCCGGCACAATTTCGGTATCCTACGCGGTCTTTATATGTGGCGGTAAATCCGGTGATGGAGTTAAACGAAATCCAGTCAATTCTGAATGACTCAAGCGAGCGTCTGGCGATACTCAGGGGGTATCTTTGACTACGATTCCAAAAAGGAACGGCTCGAAGAGATAGATATGCAGCTGGAGGATGCCAGCGTTTGGGACAATCCACAGCAGGCTCAGGCGCTGGGTCGCGAAAAATCTGAACTTGAATGCCTGGTTGTTAATTTTGAAGAATTGTCACAGGGGGCAGAGGATTCTCTGGAATTACTCGAACTGGCCAAACTCGAGGACGATGAAGAAACGCTTTTGCAAATTGCGGAGGATACACGACAGATATTAAAAGGGGTTGAAGGGCTTGAATTTCGCCGCATGTTTTCCGGCGAGGCGGATGCCAATAATGCCTTTCTTGATATTCAGTCGGGCTCCGGTGGTACCGAGGCCCAGGACTGGGCCGAGATGCTGTTGCGCATGTATTTACGCTGGGGCGAGGCGCAGGGTTACAAAGTTGAGCTGATTGAAAAATCGCCGGGTGATGTGGCGGGCATTAAGAGTGCAACCATAAAATTCTCGGGCGAATATGCCTATGGTTACCTGCGTACCGAATTGGGGGTGCACCGACTGGTGCGTAAGA
>JAAELZ010000294.1 GCA_024226105.1 Pseudomonadota bacterium
CAAGCTGGATTTGTACAAATGTGTACTCGAGGACATATTGCAGGACTGGATGCAGGCGGCAAGGTTTTTTGAAACTCATGCAGGCCCGACGGTGGCGCTGAGTCGTTATGTGGAAGCTAAAATGGATTTATCCCGTCGCAGACCCTATGGTTCCAGGGTTTGGGCGAAGGAAATAATAAGTGGTGCACCGGTTATGCAGGAGGCGCTTTCATCCACCCTGAAAACCTGGGTGGATGAGTGCGAGACAACAATAAATCGTTGGGTAGCGGAACGGGAAATTAATGCGGTCGATGCCAGAGCGCTGCTGTATATGATCTGGGCAACGACGCAACATTATGCTGATTTTGATCGGCAAATAGAATTGCTGAACAATGGCCGTAGTTTGTCAGATCAGGAATTCGCTGAGAAAAAACAGCAGGTTACCGCCCTGATCCTGGCGAGTGTGGGGCTGCAATATGCTGAAAACTGAGTAAAATACCTCGGGCAGGCTGGCGGTAAAACCCGGCCTGATCTGGTTTTTTCGTTCTAAAGCAGTTTTAGTATGGTTTCAGCATCGCTGACTTCGAATTGGGGTGCGACTTCAATATTTAGATGTGTGACGATGCCGTTTTCGACAATCATCGCATAGCGTTGCGACCGCATCCCCATGTGAATTGCAGTCCGGTCTATTTCAAGGCCGACCGCGCGGGTGAAATCTCCATTGCCGTCAGCCAGCATTAATAGCTTATCGCCCACATTCTGGGCCTGTGCCCAGGCGTCCATCACCCATGCATCGTTAACTGACAGGCAGGCAATGGTATCGATGCCTTTTGCTCTAATTTCATCATTGAAGACAAGAAACCCCGGTACATGAGCCGCAGAGCAGGTGGGGGTAAAGGCACCCGGTAAAGCAAATAGCACGGCTTTTTTGTCGTTGAAGATATCGAGTGTATTGACGGGTTCAGGGCCGTCTTTTCCCATTATCGAAAGCTCGATGTCAGGGAGTTTATCGCCTATGGATATTGTCATTGCCTGATTCCAATGGAGTGGAACTTTGATCTTAGCACTAAACGGTGTGGGGTGACGGGCAGTGCTTTGGGCTCAAAGTAGACGCCGGGGCTTCAGTCCCCTGAGTTCCCGCTTCCATGTGAATTTTTATCGGTAACGAATCCCATTGATCAAATAGGTTCGCTGTTGCCCGTCAATGAGGATGCTCACCTCATCATCCACCTGCTTACCGAGCAATGCCCGGGCCAGGGGCGAATCTACGCTGATGTAGCCTTTAGAGGAATCGCTGTCGATTTCATCTGCGCCGACGATTCGATATTCAAATTCTGAACCGTCTTCGCGCTCTACCCTGATCCATGCACCAAAATATACCGCCGATTGGTTTCCTACTTTATCAACCAGCTTTAAATCCGGCATACGTTTCTGCAAATAGCGGATGCGCCGGTCGATCTCGCGCAGTTGCTTTTTTCGGTAGATGTATTCCGCATTTTCCGATCGATCCCCTTCGGCGGCGGCAGCGGTCACTGCTGCGGTGACTTCAATGCGTTTACTCCACAGCGCCTTCATTTCTTTTTCCAGCACACGATACCCTTCAGGCGTGATATAGGGTGAGGATTTTGGACGGGGAGGGCGATAGCGGCTCATGCAATTTATGCCAAATAGGTTTGGTAAGGTATTCGGCCTGTTGTAATATTAGCAAACAGGGTCCGAATAGGTTGGCATTATAGTAAACTCTTTTGGTGGTTGCCCTGAAAAGGGGCGTGTTTTGGCGTTAACTAACTAGATTGTTATCTTATCGTGGATTGTTTAAAGTGCGGGTTCACAAATCCTGAACAGGCACGTTTTTGTGCGGGTTGCGGGCTGGCGTTCGCTAGCATTGAATGTCAACACTGTAAAACGGAGAATAGCCCCGGTTCCCGGTTTTGCAATTCATGTGGCCAGTCACTGGCAGATAAATTGCCTGACAAAACCTTACGTTCCGCGCATTCTGAACGCCGGATACTGACGGTTTTATTTTGTGATCTGGTGGATTCTACCCGGCTGGTCGACAATCTCGATCCGGAATTGAGCCGGGAAATTATTCGTGATTTTCAGCGCATCTGCGAAGGCGTCATTGAGCAAAACGGCGGGCGGGTTTCAACCTATTTGGGCGACGGAATCGTCGCGCTGTTCAGCCGGCACGAATCCAATGCGGAACGCGCGATCAATACCGCCTTACACATTAACCGGGAAATTGAGCAGACCAGGGGTAGTTTCAGCCGCTCCAATCAAAAAATCCAGGTTCGCAGTGGCATCGCGACGGGGTTGGCGGTGGTGGGTGATGATATGCCCGGGGATTCACAAATGCGTCAGGAAACGGCCATCGGCCTGCCTTTGAATATGGCTGCGCGTATTCAGGGGCTTGCTGAACCCGCCGGTGTGGCGATCGGTAGCACAACGCATCAAATGACCCGTGAGCTGTTTGAATTTGAGGATATAGGCCACCACCTGCTCAAAGGTATTAAAGACTCACAACAGGTTTGGCGAGTCATCGCAGAAAAATCGATTAGTGCCCGGTTTGTGGCACACGCCGCCAGGATGACGCCCATGGTGGACCGTACGGAAATTCTGCAGAAACTGCACACCTGCTGGGATAAAAGCATAAATACAGATGGCGAAGTGGTTGTGTTCACGGGTGAGCCGGGAGTAGGAAAATCAAGGATTACCCAGCAGTTGACTGATACGATATCCAGCGAGAGCCAGTATTACGATCTGGTATTTCAGTGTTCGCCCAACCATACGAATACGGCTCTTTATCCGGTTATCAGTCACTTAAAAGCGACAGCCGGCATTGAGCGCGGCGAATCGACAGCCGTTCAAATTAACAAACTTCAGCTGCTTCTCAGTGAATCGTCCGACGATTATGAGTGCCACATGCCTGCTTTTCTCGAATTACTGTCATTATCCGCTGAGGATAAATGGCCATGCCCTGATCTTGATCCGGATGAAAAGAAGGAGTGGATGTTTTCAGCCCTGATCACGTATATTTTCTCACTGTCGAATGTAACCCCTCTGTTGATTACCTTTGAGGATGTACACTGGATTGACCCGACGACGCTTGAGTTACTTTCCAGAATAGTCGGCTCACTTCAAGGGCATGCAATCCTTTTTTTGATCACTTCGCGCCCCGGGTTTGCACCGGAATTTTTGAAATTGCCCTACGTAACCGCGTTGGAGGTTGAAAGCCTTCCGCTGGAATATGCGCAGCAACTGGTCGACCAGGTTAAGGGGGACAACAATCTGCCCGCTGAAATGCTGGATGAAATAGTCCGGCGCACGGAAGGCAATCCCCTGTTTATTGAAGAATTTAGTAAAGGCCTGCTGGAAAGCATGTCTCCAGAGGATTTGAACAAGCAACTGGAAGGGCATGAGAAACTAATTCTTCCTGTGACGGTACAGGAATCATTGTTAGCTCGAATCGATCGCCTGCCGGAAGCTTCGCGTGATATCGCCCTTTTAGCCGCCGTGATCGGTCGCAATTTTTCCTATGATTTGCTGAAGAGTGTGGCGGACTATCAGGGTAAAAATCTGTATCATGATTTAACACCGCTTTTAAATGCCCAACTGGTATTGCAGCGCAAGGCGCCACCCAATGCCGAGTTTTCCTTTAAGCACGCCCTGATCAGGGATGTCGCCTATGAGACCCTGCTGAAAAGCGACCTGGTTAAGATTCACAAACGTATTGGCGAAGTGATTGAACGGGATTACCCGGATATGACTAAAAACAGCCCGGAACTTGTTGCCAAGCATTTTACCGAAGGGCGTGAATACATTAAGGCGATAAGCTACTGGTTACGGGCCGGAGAAAAAGCAAGCCGCAGATCGTCCAATGTCGAAGCTGAAAAGCACTTCAAGATCGGGCTGTCACTGCTGCCATTGATTGAGGATACGGATCTCGCCACGAGGTATGAACTGAAGATCCTGCTGGCGCTGGGTCCAATCTACATGTCTACCTACGGTACGGGCGCTGAGAGGACTCACGAGGTCTACATGCGCGCGCACGAAATCAGTGTCAGTAGTGATGATTCGGGTCTTAAGTTTATCGCCCTTTGGAACCGTTGGCGCATATCGGTCAATGACGGTTTCCCAACGGCGGTCAAGTGGGCGGATGAACTCCTCGACCTGGCCGGGGAAACCCGCGATACCGGGCTACTGTTACAGGCTCATCACTGTCAGTGGGGAACGCTTTACAACCTCGGTGAACAGCGGGCCTGTTGTGCGCACATTGATGCCGGGCTGCGGCACTACGATGAGGAACAGCACCGTTATGATGCACTGACTTATGGCGGGCATGATCCACGCGTCTGCGCGTACGGGCAGTCGGCCCTGTCGCTCTGGTTGATGGGAAAATTTCAGCTGGCTGAAGAGCGGTTGCAGCAGGGCCTGGCCTGGTCCGAAGTGATCGATCACCTGGGGACACGGTTGCACCTGCTGGATATTACCCTGATGTATCACCGATTCCGTAATGAACCCGGCAAAGTGCTGGAACAGGTGGAGTTCCTGAAATCATTGATCGATATCGAGTCATTCCAGGACTATGGCTCCAAGGTCAAGATATACAGTGGCTGGGCGCACGGTGTGCAGGAAGGGACAGAGGCATCCCTGGATCTGCTCAACCAGGGGATGGCTGAACAAGAAGCAACGGGCACCTGGGAAGATAAACCTGTTTTCCTTGAGATGTCGGCACAGGTCAACCATAAACTGGGTCGCTACGAACAGGTCTGCCAGGATATAGAGCGTGCGCTGGAAAGCGCGGGCCTGAGCGGTGTTTCTTACTGGAACGCGGAATTATTCCGTCGCAAGGCAGCGGCCCTGCTTGAGATGGGAGGCGAGAATAGCCTTGCGCTTGCACGGGAGAATTATGGGCTTGCAATCGACATAGCCATGGAGCAGCAAGAGCTGACGCTGGCCCTGCGTGCAGCGACAGAATTGGCAAATGTAAACATACATGTCGATGAAAAGGAGAGAGACAGGTCTTGTTTGCAATCGCTTATCGAGAAATTTCCTTCCGGTTCAAGCAGCATCGATCTGGACAGAGCCAGGGCAGTCATGCAGTTCCTGAATTAGGTGCCTGGTGGGGGTAATTGCCCCGCTTAGTCGGCTACGTGGCCGGGTTTTACTCGTCCTGGTGGGCACCAACCATGGTTGCACGACTCGCCATTGTAGCGCGACTGGCCATGGTTGCACGACTGGCGATGGTCGCTCTGCTCGACATGCTGTCGGCACCTCTGGGAATAAATGCTCCAAGCAGTGTATCTTCGAGCTTACCCGGTTCGATATCGATTACCAGAGACTCGTCCTCACGGTCCATATCCCATACCTTGATATCCGAGGCAAATCGCCAGCTCTTGCTGTCCAGTCCAGTCTCCTTTTCGTTGAACTCTGTTATGCCGTCGGAGTCGATAGAAGAGGGGGCGCTGCCTTCTCCCTCGACCATAAATACCAGTGGCCTGGGCAATTTGTAATAGTTGCCTTCGTAGGAGAAGCTGTAGATTCTCGCCAGGGTATGTCCTCGTTTTCCTTTTCTACCTTCTATTTTCAAACCCTTGAAAGGTTTTCCGAACAGGTGAACCTTGGTAAGGTCGCGTAGGTTTTCGACTGAGCTCATGGTGTTTCTTTTTGTCGTGAATGTACTGGAACAATAGCAGAAAAAACAGGTGATGTCTCGCATTTTGGGGGCCTTGCAAGAAAAAACCTAGTGTATACCTTGGGATTTAGTAGTCTATTTCCCGCCAGTCGAATACTTCTGCAATTTCCTGTTGATAATGCCCGGAAGAAAGTTTCAAATCAGCCGCAAAAAGCGAATGAACGACCTGTGGAAAATTCAGATCCCAGGATAATTGTTCCCAG
>JAAELZ010000295.1 GCA_024226105.1 Pseudomonadota bacterium
GGAGGTCAGCCTGGCTTTCGCCCGCAGTCATATTTCAACTGCTATCTGCATCATTACAGTACAGCATTCGCTTAGTCCAACCTCTCTGTCCGGCGTTTCCCGATGCCTTACGGTTACGGTTTTTCCCGGTTATTTACACGAAATAGTTGGGAGAAAGCGCCGGGCTTCCGCGTTCCACATAAGTGACAAATGCGTGAGGTTAGGCCCATCCAGTCTGCCGGCTGGACTACGTCTCCGTACAAGCTGCGTAAAACGCTTGTAACTTGCCAGCTCACCATTTTGGTACAGAGCGTATCATTCTCTTTTTTCGCTCCTTCGCTATCACGACAGTTAAGGAATGTTCAAATATTTTAGCCATACCCACTAACCCGTGCCCTAAATCGGTATTGAGACCCCGAAGACTGCCCGCCTCACGGCTTCTTGCCCCGTTATGAGGATGCGAAATCCAAACGTTTGGTACATTTTCCCGGAAGCTTCAACCCATAATGGCTACACCATACATCAGCTGTTCCGGTAGGGTACTGTTGGAAGAACAACAGGTTTTATCAAAGAACTCATCTCTTAGTAAAACAATCACTTACGCGACTTCGTGTCGCAATAACGGTTGGCGGTATGGCCTGTGCCGCCTTCTTAATATCTATAATTTTCAAATGTACTACAATTTCGATTCGTAGCCGATGCTTTTAGTTTTGTAATTACCGGCGGCATTGGCTATAACGCGTGTTACAGTTTCGTGGTTTAATCACTCCGCCTCGCTTCGGTGAAGGTTTTGCTATTTGTTGGGTGTGCGGAGGGTTTGAGCTGTTTGCCGTGCGTCAGCTATTGCAGGTGGCCGTACTTCGGTCGCGACAA
>JAAELZ010000296.1 GCA_024226105.1 Pseudomonadota bacterium
ATATACAGTAAACCGGTTTTAATCGATTTATTGCGCTGAGCCGGGCTTGCTTTACCATACCAGGACATAAACCACATAACACCCATGAGTACCAGCAGGCCGAGGAACAGTCTAATAAACATGAGTTTTCGGTTTCCTTTTAACGCGCTAAAAGGATATCCAGCATGCGGCGCAAAGGCTCAGCCGCACCCCAGAGCAATTGATCGCCCACGGTGAAGGCGCTCAAATAGTTTTCACCCATTTGCATTTTACGCAGCCGCCCTACCGGAACCGTCAGCGTTCCACTGGCGTAGGCCGGGGTGAGGAATTTCTGCGACGCCTCACTCACATTGGGCACCACTTTGGTCCATTCGCTGGTCTCCCCCAAGATATCTTCGATTTCATCCATTGGAAGATTGTGTTTCAGTTTGATGGTAAGTGCTTGTGCGTGTGAACGCATGGCGCCAATGCGGACACACAAGCCGTCGACAGGGATGAGTTGCTCGCCACGACGCCCGAGTATTTTGTTGGTTTCATTGGGCGCTTTCCATTCCTCCCGGCTGACGCCGTTATCCAGATCCGTATCAATCCAGGGAATCAGGCTTCCCGCCAGGGGTACGGGCCAGTTTTCCAGAGGATAGGAACTGCCGTTAATGGTATCGCTGACTTTTTTGTCAATGTCGAGTATGGATGAGCCGGGATCCTGCAATAGATCACTGACTGAATCATTGATCACACCCATCTGGCTTATCAGTTC
The DNA here is from genome assembly GCA_024226105.1 of Pseudomonadota bacterium. Lineage (GTDB taxonomy): Bacteria > Pseudomonadota > Gammaproteobacteria > Arenicellales > Poriferihabitantaceae > JAAELZ01. The sequence goes on from JAAELZ010000296.1 coordinate 737, forward strand.
GCGCATACTGCGTGCGCCTGCGCCTGAAGCAGCCTGATAGGTCATCGCGCTCATCCATTCAATCTGGTCTGCACGAAACAGACCGCCCAGGCCCATCAGCATCAGGCTGACCGTGCAGTTACCACCAATGAGTTTCGTGGTACCGTTGTCCAGCGCCTTATCAATTACCTCCCGGTTTACCGGATCGAGGATAATGATCGAATCTTCATCCATGCGTAGCGTAGAGGCAGCATCTATCCAGTAGCCCTTCCAGCCCGCCTGTTGTAGCTTTGGGAAAACAACTCGGGTGTAATCACCGCCCTGGCAGGTTATGATCACATCCATGCTGGCGAGTTTGTCGATATCAAATGCATCTTGCAGGGCAGGGCAATCAATACCCACGTCCGGAGCGGCCTGACCGGCCTGGGAAGTGGTGAAGAACACGGCTTCATTTAGTTTATCGAAATCTTTCTCAGCGCGCATGCGCTCGAGTAAAACGGACCCAACCATGCCGCGCCAACCGACGAAGCCTACACGATTAATTTTCATTGCTGTTTGATACGGTATAAAAGAGATATATTAAGGTTTAATTATAGACAATTTACGCACGAGATAGTGCGAGTAAACGCTTAATTTATTCTTTTGTATATCGGTCTTTTGCATCCATTCATAAATGGTCATTGATGTTGATCGAGTTTTAGGGTAAAAACGCGTGTTCCTGTCTGGTTTTTGAAGGGAAGCCTCAGTGCGGCCGCTTATGGGTGTGTTGAACTTCTGCCTTTGCTGATCAGATATTGCGAGCGTTAATAAATTAAGAGGTTTGGTGTGGAACTTAGTGGTGCAGAAATTGTTGTTCAGAGCCTGGTGGACGAAGGTGTAGAATTTGTCTTCGGTTATCCGGGCGGTGCAACGCTACATATTTATGATGCTATCTATAATCACGATGGTATTAACCATATATTGACGCGCCATGAACAGGGTGCTGCGCATGCTGCTGACGGTTATTCGCGATCAACCGGAAAAACCGGCGTGGTGCTGGTCACATCAGGCCCCGGTGCTACAAATGTGGTGACGGCCGTCGCCACTGCGCATATGGATTCCATTCCGATGGTTGTGTTAACCGGGCAGGTGATGTCGCAACTGATTGGCAACGATGCCTTCCAGGAAGCCGATATCGTCGGTATTACACGTCCCTGCGTCAAACATAATGTGCTGATCAAAGATGTACACGACATCGCCAGCGCGATCAAAAAGGCATTCCATATTGCGGAAACCGGGCGACCGGGCCCGGTGTTGGTGGATATTCCAAAAGATATTACCGCTGAGAAAACCAAATATGTCTACCCTGATCGTGTTTCCTTACGCTCTTACCAGCCTAAGGTAAAAGGCAATGACCGGCAAATCAAACGCGGCCTTGAAATGTTGCTTGCGGCAGAGCGGCCGATTATCTATAGCGGTGGTGGAGCGGTTCTGGCAAATGCGCATAAAGAACTTACTGAACTCGCACAGTATCTGGGTGCGCCGGTCACCAATACCCTGATGGGTCTGGGTGCTTACCCCGCAAGTGATGCTCAATTTGTCGGTATGCTGGGTATGCACGGCACATACGAAGCCAACATGGCGATGTATGAGGCTGATCTTATTTTTACCGTTGGCGCGCGTTTTGACGATCGTGTGACGGGGGAACTGAGTAAGTTTTCCCCTAAAGCAAAAATCGTGCAGATTGATATTGATCCGGCCTCTATCAGTAAAAATGTAAAAACGGATATACCGATTGTCGGTGACGTCAAAGTAGTGCTTACGCAATGTCTTCAAATCTTAAAAAGCTTGCCAAAACCCGAAGCGGAGCGCACAAAGGCCTGGTGGGAGCAGATAAACCAATGGCGAGGCAAAAATTGTCTCAAGTTTGATACCTCATCGCCGATGATCAAACCCCAGCACGTTATTAAAAGTTTGTGTGAGGTTACACGAGGCGAAGCCTTTGTGGCGTCGGATGTCGGCCAGCACCAGATGTTTGCTGCGCAATACTATGATTTCAATAAACCCAGGCGCTGGATCAATTCTGGCGGGCTGGGCACCATGGGCTTTGGCCTGCCGGCTGCGATGGGCGCCCAATTTGGTAACCCCGATGCTCAGGTTGCCTGCGTTACAGGGGATGGTAGTATCCTTATGTGTATTCAGGAACTCGCGACCTGCTTACAGTATAAATTGCCGATTAAAATTATTTGCCTTAACAATCGCTATCTGGGCATGGTGCGCCAATGGCAGGAATTCTTTTACGAGCGGCGCTATTCGCACACCTATATGGATTCAGTACCTGATTTTGTGGCGCTGGCAGAAAGTTTTGGGCATGTTGGAATGCGTATCGATAAACCGGGTGATGTAGATGGCGCACTGAAAGAAGCGTTTGATCTGAAAGATCGCCTGGTATTTCTGGACGTGGTCACCGATCAGGGCGAAAATGTATTTCCGATGATCCCGGCTGGCGCAGGCCATAGCGAAATGGTTTTGCGTCCTGAAAATGAGAATGAACCGCAGGAGCAGGCCTGATGAGACGAATTATTTCCGTATTACTTGAAAATGAATCGGGTGCTTTATCACGCGTAGCGGGGCTGTTTTCGGCTCGTGGTTACAACATTGAAAGCCTGACGGTGGCTGCGACCGAAGATCGTACCTTATCTCGCCTGACCATGGTTACGCGTGGAGACGATGATGTAATTGAGCAAATACTTAAACAACTCAATAAGTTAATTGATGTTGTTAAAGTTGTTGATATTACAGAAGGTGCCCATCTGGAGCGCGAAGTCATCCTCGTCAAGGTGCAGGCGAAAGGCGGCGAAGCGCGTGATGAGATGATGCGCCTGATTGAAATTTTTAAAGGCAAAATCGTGGATGTCACCGAAACAACCTATACCCTGGAGATGACCGGCGATTCGGCCAAGATTTCTTCATTTATTGAAGGGCTGAAGAATACCAAAATACTGGAAACCGTACGTTCGGGTATCACCGGCATTAGCCGCGGGAAAACGGCTCTGCGCGCATAGCGCACCATCCGGCTTGCACCGAATTGTTCAAAAAACCGGGCCAGGTAATGGCCGGCGACTCAGGCACAAATTACATTTAAAACACTTAATCTCAAATATTTGGAGACAACATGAAAGTTTATTACGATAAAGACGCTAATCTGGACATGCTGCAAGGCAAGAAAATTGCCGTGCTGGGTTATGGTTCTCAGGGACATGCTCACGCAAATAATCTTAAAGACAGCGGAATGGACGTGGTCGTTGGCCTGCGTGAAGGTTCTAATTCGATCAAAAAAGCTCAGGATGCAGGCCTCGCAGTCGCCTCGATTGCGGATGCGGTGTCGCAATCCGATATTGTCATGGTGTTATTGCCCGACGAAAACCAGGCGGCTATCTATGAGAACGAGATCCGGGATAACTTAAAACAAGGTGCTGCGCTGGCGTTTGCACACGGCCTTAATATCCATTTTGATTACATCAAGCCGCGAGAAGATATCGATGTATTCATGGCAGCACCCAAGGGCCCAGGGCACCTGGTTCGTTCTACCTATACCCAGGGTGGCGGTGTGCCTTGCCTGGTGGCCGTGGCGCAGGACAGTTCCGGCAATGCGCTCGAAACCGCGATTGCCTACGCATCTGCAGTGGGTGGTGGGCGCGCAGGAATTATTGAAACCACTTTTAAAGATGAAACTGAAACCGATCTGTTCGGTGAACAGGCTGTGTTATGCGGTGGTACCACTGCGCTGGTTCAAGCAGGTTTTGAAACCCTGGTCGAAGCAGGATATCCACCTGAAATGGCGTATTTTGAGTGCTTGCACGAGCTTAAACTGATCGTTGATTTAATGTATGAAGGTGGTATTGCCAATATGCGTTATTCCATTTCCAATACCGCCGAATTTGGTGACTTAACGCGTGGCCCTCGCGTGGTCAATGAGCAAACAAAAGCCGAAATGAAAAAGATCCTTGAAGAAATTCAATCGGGACAGTTTGTTAAAGAGTTTTTTGCAGACAATGAACAGGGCGGCAAAGTGTTTCCCGAACTTCGTGCCAGGGGTGCTGACCACCAGATCGAAGAAGTGGGTGCAAAACTACGCGGCATGATGCCGTGGATTGAAGCTGGCAAGATTGTCGATAAATCTAAGAATTAACGTACGGTCGATTGAAGATGATTTGCTGTGGAATCAATAGACTGGTGAGGGCGCGTGAGATTCATGAATTGTCCGGGTCAGGGGTTACTATCCGTCGTGATGCGGTTTAACAGCGCATCACGCCTACAACATAATTCCTCAGATAGTGTAAGCTAAGGTTATGAATCTGAAAACCTATCCTGTAATTGCCCGTGAGGGTTGGGAAAGACTAGCGATTGGTCTGATCGTCTGCCTGTTTGCGAGCTTCACCATCGGCGGCTGGTCTGTTCTGTTCTGGATTGGTTTTGCCTTCATGCTGCAGTTTTTCAGAGATCCGCCACGCAGAATCCCGGATGATTCGGGTGCTATCGTTGCGCCTGCCAGCGGCAAGGTAATCCGGATTGAGCAGGTGGATGATCCGTATCTTGATCGTCCCTGCACCAAGGTGAGTATTTTCATGAATGTGTTTTCGGTGCATTCAAACCTCATTCCTGTAGAAGGCATCATTAAGGAGCGCTGGTATTCGCCCGGGAAGTTCTTCAATGCGGCGCTTGATAAGGCCTCAACAGATAATGAGCGAAATGCCCTGTGGCTACAGACTGAAAATGGTCAGGATATTGTTTTTGTTCAGGTCGCAGGGCTTATTGCGCGGCGCATATTGTGTTACGTAGAACCCGGTGACGAGGTGGATATCGGAGACCGGTATGGTTTTATTCGTTTTGGTTCCCGTGTTGATCTGTATTTACCACAAGACACTGAAATTAAGGCTTCTCTCGGGCAATGGGTGGATTCCGGTAACGACATAATCGCGCTATTGAACTAATTGTGGTTAAGTAAATGACTGATTCGAAAAATCGTAAAGGAATTTATATCCTTCCCAGCCTGTTCACCACGGCTGGATTGTTCTTTGGTTTTTATGCCATCATATTTGCTTCCCAGGGTGTCTTCGACAAGGCGGCGGTAGGTATATTGATCGCCATGATTATGGACGGGCTGGACGGGCGGGTTGCCCGGCTGACCAATACCGCCTCTGAATTTGGCAAGGAATATGACTCGCTGGTTGATCTTGTTGCCTTCGGTTTGGCGCCGGGCCTGGTGGTCTATTTCTGGTCGTTGCAACACTTAGGCAAAACCGGCTGGTTGATTTCTTTTATTTTTGCGGCAGCGACCGCACTCAGACTGGCCCGCTTCAATACCCGTGATGCTAATGAAAAGCGCTATTTTATTGGCCTGCCTTCGCCTGCGGCAGCGGCGTTTGTTACCTTCTGGGTCTGGAGCATGCATGAGTTTGAAATCGAGGGATCCAGTATTTCAATCATCAGCGCGCTGATCGTGTTTTTTGCGGCCTTAATGATGGTGAGCAACATCAAGTATCGAAGCTTTAAAGATTTTGATGCCAAGAGCAGGGTACCTTTTATTGTGTTGATAGGGCTGGTGATGATTTTCTCACTAATATTTTTCGATCCTCCCCGTGTTTTGTTTTTGATGGCGGCCGGGTTTGCCTTATCCGGGCCGCTGGCCTGGCTGTTTCGCTATCGAAAAGGCCAGGAGAAATGGGAAAATATTATTGATGATGTGGATGAAGAAACTGAGGATTAGCGTTTAAGGGATCAGCGTCGGATTGCACCTGATAGCTGCCACTCGCTAAACTCTGCCTGTCAGGATGGCCGGTTGCGTGGCCAATCAAGAGATAAGGATTAGCTTATAGTCAGTATAAGTATCGCTTATTGTGTTAGGCTGGTTTATACTATTCTCTTTATATTCCTGAAGAGTCAAACTAGCTATGAAACCTGCTGTTAAAGTTGCGATTACCGGTGCTGCCGGCAATATTGCCTATTCCCTGATTTTCCAAATAGCTTCCGGCAATATGCTGGGAAAGGATCAACCCGTTATTCTGCAGTTGATTGAAATTCCACCTGCTCTGGGCGCGCTTGAAGGCGTTGTCATGGAGTTGGAAGATTGTGCATTTCCGCTGGTCAAGGGGATTGTGGCGACCAGCGATATTAATGTCGGCTTTGATGATATCGATTATGCTATGCTGGTGGGTGCCAGGCCACGCAGCAAAGGAATGGAACGCAAAGATCTATTGCTGGGCAACGCAGAAATATTTTCTGCCCAGGGTAAGGCCCTGAATGCGGTTGCAAAGCGTGATGTAAAGGTGCTGGTAGTAGGTAACCCGGCCAATACCAATGCTTTGATTACCATGCACAACGCGCCGGATATTGCGCCTACCCAGTTTACCGCGATGACACGTCTGGATCATCAGCGAACCCTTTCACAGTTGTCTACCAAACTCGAGCTGGATCATACCCGGATTCATCAGGTAGCGATCTGGGGTAACCATTCCGCTACGCAATACCCGGACGTTTTCCACACTCTCGTTGATGATCAACCTGTTATCGAACAACTGGACATGGACTGGATTGAAAAAGCACTTATTCCCGATGTTCAAACACGTGGTGCGGCTATTATTAATGCTCGCGGCGCCTCAAGCGCAGCATCGGCTGCGGTTGCTGCCGCTTTGCATATGCATGACTGGGCACTCAATAGTGCACAACCCGATGACTGGGTCAGCATGGGCATTAAATCCAACGGTGACTACGGTATCGACGATGATCTGATTTTTTCCTTTCCACTGGTTTGCCGCGACGGTGAATACGATGTGGTCAAAGGGCTGGAGATCAATGATTTTTCAGAACAGCGTATCCGCTTAACAGAAAAAGAGTTAATCGAAGAGCGCGACGCGATTCGTCACCTGCTTTAATTCATAGCAGAGGCAAAAATCTCAAAATGGTTTACCCGCGAAAGCGGGTGTCCACACGCAATGGAATCATACCGTTCTCCTGACAATGAAGAGCGTATACGTTCCACGCAAAAAACGTTTTGGGTGAGTATTGCTGATGTCCAATAGCGTTAAAGGCTACTCTCCGGCCGAGGAGCGAATCAACGTTATATCTCACGCGATTGGTCTCGCCTTTAGTTTTGTCGCGCTGTTGTTCCTGCTTAAACGAGCGCTTCATTACGAGGGGCTATGGCCACTGTTTAGTGTAAGTTTGTTTAGCGCTGGCCTTGTCGCGTTGTATGCAGCGTCTACAGCCTACCATAGTGCTACCTTAGCCGACAGGCGACGGCGTTTACGAATAGTAGATCATGCTGCTATTTACCTGCTGATTGCCGGAACCTATACACCTTTTGCCTTGCTAATCTTAAAGGGTACGGTGGGCTGGGTGATCTTTTCTGTTACCTGGTTTATGGCCGTTCTCGGCATCACCCTAAAACTGTTTTTTACCGGGCGATACACCCTGATTTCAACCCTGTTGTATGTGTTTATGGGCTGGATAATTATTTTTGCAATAAATCCCCTGGTTGAGAACTTGTCCGCAGACGGGTTGGACTGGCTGCTTGCCGGTGGGGTAGCCTATACCGTGGGAGCGCTTGTTTATATGCTGAAGAAACTCAATTTCAGCCACGCTATTTTCCACGTTTTTATTCTCATCGGCAGTTTCTGCCATTTTGTGTCAGTGTATTTTTACGTGCTGCCCGTATCCTGATACAAAGCATTGATGAAAAGACCCGTCGCTTTTCGCGTCGGGAAAATTGGGAAAAACGTGGGTTAGAGGTCTACTGTTGCCCGTCCTGGAATAAATGGCTCTCTTATCCGAAGATCACGTCAAAATCAGATTTCTGCCTTTGGCGATTTGATAGCACCTGATCTTTTGAGGGGTATGCACTGTCTGACACTCTTTACCGCGTGCCGCTATATACATTTCCAAATGCTTGCGATACCATACTCTGAAACGCACAGGAATAGAATATTAATCGTGGATAGACAAGTAGTTATGCCAAAAAGATTCACCGCACCCGGATCGATATCCATGCTTCTATCTGCCAAAATAAGCCCTCCATAGCCCATCTTTTCGTATCCACTAAAGATACCGCAAACAGACAAACCAGTCCAGAGATATACGGAAACTGTCTATCTCGGTTATCATAGCCGCTGTCTATCTAACAGTTATGCCTAAGAAGGTGTTCCAGCATTGAAAAGGTCTTTTTTATGGTCTATATTACAGTCTTAATTAAGGTTTTCTGCCTTTGGGGGCGTAATCATGAAACAAGTACTGTCAAGCTGCTCTGCGAGCATTTCGGAATTAAAGAAAAATCCCACAGCTCTTCTTAATGAGGCTGAGGGTTCGCCTGTGGCAATTCTTAATCACAATATCCCTGCAGCATATTTGGTGCCAGCGGAAACATATGAGTGGCTTATGGATAAGCTAGAAGATGCCGAACTGGCTCAAATTATCCTGGATCGTGCAAATGAAAAAGAAAACGCCATAGAAGTTAGTCTAGATGAGCTATAGAATCAAATTTCTTCCCAGCGCCTTAAAGGAATGGAAAAAGCTTGCCCCCCCTATTCAAAAACAGTTCAAGAAAAAATTAAAAGAGAGGATCCTAAATCCACGCATACAAGCAAGCCAACTCAAAGGGTTTAAAGATGCGTATAAGATTAAACTTCGCTCTGTGGGCTATCGGTTAGTATATGAAGTGAATGATTCAGAGATTACTGTTTATGTAATAGCAGTTGGAAAAAGAGAGCGCGGTATTGTTTATACCAAAGCAGAGCGAAGAAAATAAGCATAACAAATCGTCCAAGTACGCCCCTCCGGGGCCGGACGCGCTAACGCGCGCCGCTTAACTCAAACATTATGCATGAAAGCTAGACATACCATATATTGATATATTACGTTTAGTATGCGGGTGATATATAAGCATAGAAACGCATTAAAAGGCCTGAGATCGTTACTTGTTGATATTCTTAAGCGGTACGAGAAATGAAAAGATATTGTAGCAATATCAGGCCCCAGTGGGTTAAATCAAATCAGGGGCTTTAATGATGAGTCGTTAAAGGGTAAATGGAACGGCTATCGATCTTCTCGCCTCAATATGCAGTACCGTATTATTTACAAGACGGAGGGTGAAAACCTGTTTGTTCAAGTCATTAAAATAGCAGCAGATGATTATCGGAGAAAATGGTATAAAAGATTTTCAACAAGCTCAACAAAGAGCAAATGTCACAGTGGGTGAATCTGTGCGAATTATTCGCGAGTTGCAGGAGCTTAGCCAGAATGAGCTATCCTCGATCACAGGTATCCCACAATCAACACTTTCAGCTATTGAACACGATAAAGTAAATCTGGGTGTTGAAAGAGCTAAAGTACTGGCTACAGCATTGAAGTGCCATCCAGCTGTTTTAGTTTTTCCAGGCTGGAGTCTTGACCAGGAAATCACTGCATAACTAACTGTTATGTGAGCATTGAAAACGAGAATCAGTCACAAATATGAAAGTTGATAACAGTGTTAAATCTTTTGTAGATGACACATTTTCTGTTGACGAAGAGAAAGGTAAGCTTCTTCTTTCCTTGCAGAAAATAGTTCTAAAAATATGCCCTGCTGCTGAGGAAGGAGTAAAATACGGTGGTCTCATATTCAATAAAAATGCAGAGCTAATCTGCGGGATATTCGTGTATAAAAAACATATTTCTCTTGAGTTTAGCTTTGGGATTGAATTCTCTGACCCAAGAGGTTTTTTGGAGGGAAGCGGGAAATATAGAAGGCATTTAAAAATAGTGAATAGGAAAGACATCGATAAAAAGGATGTTACATTTTTCGTCTCCCAAGCTTTTAGGCGCTAATTTTATTAGCTCTGAGGCTGCGCTCACTCTCCGCAAAGCGCGGCGTTATGAGCACATAGGAAAATGAAAAGCAAATTACGATTTCTTGTATATATTTATACGATTGTTCTTTTAGTTTTTTATGGGTGCGTGTGGCAAAACAGTTGAAGGTGTAACGCAATCAGGGTATTTTCCAGACTCAGCTTTTTTATTATAAATGAGGAAATATTATGTCCCGGATTGTTGTGATATATGAAACGCCAAATATGACAGCCGAACAATATGATCGTATTGATAGTGAATTACGATCAATTGGGATGACGAAACCAGATGGTCGTCTGTATCATGTTTCGGCATCTACTGAAAACGGCTGGTACGTCACTGATGTATGGCAGTCGATCGAGCAATTAGATCAGTTTTCAAAAACACTTATACCAATACTCGAAAAGAATGGTATTCAATCCACCCCACCTAGAATTATGCAAATACATAATTTGATTACGGATGGATAAAACAGGCTCAATATGATTAGTATGCTAATCACACCTGATATGGAGATTCCACACGGACAGCAAAAGCGCTGCTCGTTACACGCTTTGCTTTTTGCCGTCGGTCAATTGCAGTGTTAAATTTTGAAAAGGGGCGCAAATGCCATACCTGTATTTAACCATAGCAATAGTTACCGAAGTTGTCGCGACAAGTGCGTTAAAGGCATCAGCAGAATTTACTAAACTGTTCCCAAGCTTAATAGTTATAGTCGGGTATGGAATATCCTTTTATTTCATGACCCTTGTTTTAAGAACCATACCAATAGGAATCACATATGCAGTCTGGTCTGGTGTTGGTATCGTTTTAGTCGCTGTTGTCGGGGCATTGTTGTACAGGCAGGTTCCAGATCTTCCTGCAATCATAGGTATGGGTTTAATTATTATAGGTGTGGTCGTAATTCACGTTTTCTCGAAAACCATTAGCCACTAAATCCAACGAGGTAGTGCAGTTGCACAAAAAGGTCGTTACACTTTTTTTAAGCGCTGATTCCGATCTTAGGTGCAATAAGGCTTGTGGGCATAAACCTGATTATGAGTGATTTGAAGAGCATAGGGTATAGCGACTGGTTTCAGAGCCGTGCAGAAGAGGAAAAAATTACCGCTCATGGTGTTGCTCGGGTGGTTTCTGTACATAAAGATAGCTACACAATTACAAAAGGAGGGGAGGAGATATTTGCTGAGTTGTCAGGAAACCTTCTTTACTGTGCTGAGTCTGCTATTGATCTTCCTACTGCCGGTGACTGGGTATATGCGGACTTTTACGATGATGATACCCATGCTGTTATCTATGATGTATTCCCAAGAAAGACACTTCTGAAGAGAAAGACAGCTGGAAAACTAGTTGAATTTCAGTTGATAGCTGCAAATATTGACCTTGCTTTCATTATTCAATCTTTGAATGACAATTTTAATTTACGAAGGTTGGAGCGCTATTTAGTTATGGTTAATGAAGGTGGAATTGAACCTGTAATTCTACTCAGCAAGTGCGATCTTGTATCCAAAAAGGAGCTTGGCGAAATTAGGCAAAAAGTTCTGGGTATTGCGCCGCAAACTACCGTAATGGGGTTTAGCAATTTAAACCAGGAGAATATTGATTCAATTGTTAGTTTACTAAAGAACGAATCCTCCTATTGTTTGTTGGGTTCTTCTGGTGTGGGTAAAACTACCCTACTTAACCGTATAGCAGGTAATGAGAAATTTGAAACCCGGCCGGTAAGTAAAAGACAAAGCAAGGGCCGACATACTACAACAAGCCGTCAACTGGTTCGCCTGGAAAGTGGGGCAATGATAATAGATACTCCGGGAATGAGAGAGCTTGGCAGCATGTCCGTAGACGATGGCCTGGATGAGACCTTCTCAGAAATATTAGTGCTTTCTCAAAGTTGCAAGTTCGCTAACTGTTCCCATACCAATGAAAAAGGTTGCGCGATCCTGGCTGCTACAGAGGCCGGCAATCTGTCCGAGCAACGCTATCAAAACTATTTGAAGGTGAAAAAAGA
>JAAELZ010000297.1 GCA_024226105.1 Pseudomonadota bacterium
CAGGCGATTTATCAGCAGGGCATTGATACTGGCGATGCGACCTTCGAAACCCGCATTAAAAACTGGGATGAATGGAATGCCGTTACCGCCAGGGCAGCACGACTGGTTGCAGTAGAAGGTGAGAAAGTGATCGGTTGGGCCAGCCTTAGTGATGTTGCCAGTCGTTGTGTCTATCGTGGTGTAGCGGAAACCTCGGTTTATGTAAACCCGGATTACCAGGGGCGGGGTGTCGGACGACACCTGTTGCAAGCGTTGATTGATGCTTCAGAAGCTGCGGGTTACTGGACGCTGCTGGCGCGTATTTTTCCGGAAAATGTGGCGAGCATCGTACTGCATGAAAAACTGGGCTTTGAGTCCATGGGCACGCACATAAAGCTGGGGAAGCTAAACGGGTTCTGGCGCGATGTGCAATTGCTGGAACGCCGAAGTGACGTAATCGGGCAGGATTAACCTCTTCCTGGTCGTAAATGCCTGATATACCGCTTTCCCTGTACATACACTTTCCGTGGTGTGCTAAAAAATGCCCCTATTGTGATTTTAATTCACACGCCCTGTCGGGTGAATTGCCTGAGCAGGCCTATGTGGATGCGCTGATTCAGGACCTGCAGCAGCAGCTGGAAAAAAATCCGGGCCGGATGATTCAAACGGTTTTCATGGGGGGTGGTACACCCAGCTTGATCACGCCACCTGAGATAAAACGCCTGATGAATGCGCTTCGGGCAAGTGGCCGGCTGACAGAAGGTGCAGAAATCACTCTGGAGGCCAATCCGGGCACTCTCGATGAAACGCATTATGAAGATTATCTGGCTGCAGGGATAAACCGCCTGTCTATCGGTGTGCAGAGTTTTGATGACGCTCTGCTCAAAGCGGTCGGGCGTATTCATAGTGCTGAACAGGCGCAGTACGCGATAGCGCGCGCCACAAAGGCGGGTTTTGAGCGAATCAATCTGGACTTGATGTATGGCCTGCCCGGCCAGTCAGTAGAGGCTTTGCGCCGGGATATCGAGTTGGCCCTATTACAGGGTGTGAACCATTTGTCTGTTTATCAACTCACCATCGAGCCCAATACGCAGTTTGCGGTACACACACCGCCTTTGCCCGATTCAGACCTTTGCTGGTTGATGCATGAGCAGGCACAGAGCCTGCTGCAAACGGCCGGTTTTGAGCAGTATGAAGTTTCGGCCTATACAAGAAACTCAACCTGCCGGCACAATCTGAATTATTGGCAGTTCGGCGATTATCTGGCGATTGGTGCCGGCGCGCACGGTAAGTTAAGTGGTCTCGATGACTTGGGAAATTTCAGTATCAGGCGTTACTGGAATCATCGTCACCCAAAGGCCTATTTGCAGGCCGCGAAGAGCGGTGAATTTGCAGCGCAGAGCAAAGTGGTTCCTCAAAAGGAACGTGATTTAGAGTTCCTGATGAATGCCCTGAGGTTGCGATTGGGGTTTAACCTGGCTGGTTATGCTTGTCGTACACAGGGAGCGCCAGAGCCTCTTTTAACAATGCTCAAGCCATTTTTTGACAAAGGCTGGTTGCAGCATCAGGGAGAAAACATCAGGGCCACGGAAACCGGTTTTCGGTTTCTGGATAGTATTCTGCTGGAATGTCTTTAACGCAGAAATATTCCTTCTATGACGCGGGGTGGATAAGCAAAAGTACATCCACCCGGAGAGTCCCGGCGAATATCTTCTCTGGTGTGTTAGCAGGCACAATACGATAAACTCCGCCCGTTAATTATTCATTCCAGTTTTTTTAAAAGAGAAAAATCATGCAAATTGAAAAACACACAGCGGTCAGTATCGATTACGTGTTAAAAGGTGACGACGGCAAGGTCATTGATGAATCAATCGGCGGTCAGTTTAACTTTTTATCAGGTGCGCAAAATATTATCCCGGGCCTGGAAAACGCGCTACAGGGTAAGGCTGCCGGTGATGAATTTGATGTAACCATTGCGCCGGGCGAAGCTTACGGCGAAGTTGATCCGTCACGTGTGCAAACGGTTAAACGCGAAATGTTCCCCGAGGGCGTGGATATCCAGGTCGGTGCCCAGTTTCACGGTGCAAGCCCCGGTGGCGAACCGATCGTGGTGACGGTCGCTTCGATTGAAGGCGATGATATCGTGATTGATGGCAACCATGCGCTGGCCGGGCAAACGCTGCACTTTGCGGTAAAAATCGTTGAAGTGCGCGCAGCAACAGAAGACGAGGTTTCTCATGGGCATATCCATGGCGAAGGTTGTAGCCACTAACAACATAGCTCATTGTGAGGCGCAAAGCGACGTGACAATCTGTATGCCTGGTATCTGTTTGGGGTCTGTTTTCATGAACTGCCAGAATAATGCTCATGAAAAGCGCTTCGGAAAATACCAGGCACTTCAAGCATATAGGTTACTTCACTTTACTCGCAATGAGCAATCCTGGTTATGACGATGCTCTGGATAAAAATTTTCCATCTGTTTGCCGTCATTGCCTGGTTTGCAGGTATTTTCTACCTTCCCCGCCTGTTCGTATATCATGCCATGACCGAGGACGAAGTCGGCCGGGAGCGTTTTAAGGTCATGGAGCGCAAGTTATTGCGCGGCATCATGACCCCCAGCGCCATTGTTGCCATTGTGTTGGGCACCTGGTTGTGGCTGGGATATGGGTTTACCGGCGCCTGGTTATATCTCAAGCTGGGGTTGGTCGGCGTATTACTGGTCTATCACGGCTGGTGCATGAAGGTTGTCAGTGATTTCAGGCAGGACAAAAATGTCCATAGCCATAAGTTCTATCGCTGGATGAACGAATTGCCGGTATTTTTGCTGCTGGGCATCCTTATCCTGGTGGAACTTAAGCCGTTTATGTAACGATATGTTTCATATCGTACTGGTTGAGCCACAGATTCCACCAAATACCGGCAATATCATTCGCCTGTGTGCCAATACCGGCTGTCAGTTACATCTTATCAAGCCACTGGGTTTTGACCTGGGTGAAAAACAGCTGCGCCGCGCGGGCATGGATTACGCGGATCTCGCGGCGGTGACGGTATGGGAAAACTGGCAGGCCTTTATTCAGAGTGAAACCGTGACACGCTGGGTGACGCTCTCCACACACCATCAGCAACACTATGCCGATTTCATTTTTAAGGCAGGCGATGCGCTGGTATTTGGCTCAGAGGGTAAGGGCCTGACAGAAGAAATACGTGAAAGTGAAGACCAGGCGGCTAAATTAACCCTGCCCATGCAGGCCAACAGCCGCAGCCTGAACCTCTCCAATACGGTGGCTATTGTGGTGTACGAAGCCTGGCGCCAGTGTAACTTTCTGGGGCAAGCCTGACCGAACAGGCACCTCTACTCGAAGTGAGTTAGCCTGGCACCTTGCCCTACAGGCATTCCCCGACAGACCCTTGCGCGCAAACGCGGCCGTCCGGCCAGGTAGCCCCGCCAAATTTTGCCTGTATCAGGATGGCTTTTTGCAGGTTGGCACCGAGCAGGTTGGCACCGCTAAGGTCGGCATCCAGCAGGTTTGCGCTGGACAAATTTGCCATCGTCAGGTTGCTGTCCTGCAAGTTAACCGCATGCAGGTGGGCGCCTGTCAGGTTGGCCAGCATCAGGTTTGCACCTTTTAAGTTGGCCAGCTGGAGGATCGAGCCCGACAGGTTGGCTCCTTGCAGGTTGGCACCGTCCAGGCGCATTTGCGTCATCGACGAATCACGCCAGTCAACCCCGGGGGCCTCCAGGCCAACACGCACCGCCTGGGTACATTGAGCCTCCGGTTCCGGCTTGCACAGGGTGTTTATATTCGGCAGGGAATCGATATCGTCCGTCCATCCCAGCGCGGTTTGGGAAACAAATGTGAATATCAAAACAACGGAAGCACTGAAAAGTGCGTGACAACTATTTTTATAGCTCATCGTGGTAACCCTCCTTTGGGTTTGTGAATTCTATGTTTTTATCGTTTCACCTAACCCGGACAATTCATGAAATATCCGAGTTAAGCAAAGAAAATGAATTTATACAAAAGCAAAATTAATCGCGTGATGCTACAAAATTTAGACAACAAACGCCAGAAATAACGGCGTCTTTGCGCACCGGGTAAAAAACCGAAAATGCTGCCAGTTGATTTTTCTCAGACTTTAGGTTGGTCGTTTGATGCTCAGGTATTCTCCCAGAATTGCATAGTTGCTACCTCCCAGGCGCGCCAGCGGGTCAAGTGCGGCGACATCGACCAGGGTGCGGCCTTTTTCTTTATCAATTTGTACAATTTCATCCGAGATGTAAGCCGATTTAATCCGGGCGAAAACCAGAGACTGGGGCGCTTCACCGATCAGGTGTATATGATCCAGTTCACAGGAAAAGGCGATCCTGGTGTCGCTCAGGCGCGGCAGAGCGGAGCCTTCCATCGAGGTAGTTGTAAGCGAGGAAGCGCATAGTTCAGATTCACCATAGGGCAGGGTAGCGGCGCTCTGGTTCAGGGCTTCGACCTGTTCCGTGCTGGCAATATGAATGACTAGTTCGCCTGTGCGCTGAATGTTGAGCAGGGTATCTTTGCTGCTGCCATCGGGTTGCAGGCCGATAGAGAGCATTAGCGTCGGTGGGTTTGAGGCCACCGAATTGAAGTATGAAAAGGGTGCCAGGTTGTAACGATTTTCAGCGCTGCCGGATTCATTTTCAGTCAGCACCCAGGCTATCGGCCGGGGCACGATGGTCTGGGTCATCAGGTGATAGGCCTGGGGCGCGCTCAGGGCGCTAAAGTCGATGATCATGTTATTAAGGGCGCAAAAACAGGTTTAGCCACCAAGTAGACAAATTGTTTTTCTTCGTGTTCATCGTGGTAAAAGCGTTTCATAGTGTTATTTTATGATCAATAATTCCAGCAATGCCTTTTGTGCGTGCAGGCGATTTTCGGCTTCGTCCCAGACCACGCTTTGTTTGCCTTCAAGCACGGCTTCGGAGACTTCATATCCGCGGTAGGCGGGCAGGCAATGCATGAAAATGGCATCGCCTGAAGCGTGTGCCATCAATGCGTCATTTACGCAATAGCCGGAAAAAGCGGCTTCTCGTTCCAGCTTTTCATCTTCCTGGCCCATGCTTGCCCAGGTGTCGGTGATGATGCAGCGGGCCCCGGTGGCGGCCGTTTTCGGGTCATTGCTCAAGGAGATGTAATCCTTACAGGCCTCAATGAGACCAGCATCGGGCTCAAAACCTTCGGGGGTCGCAATGTTGAGTTTAAAGTCAAGTAGTCTGGCGGCGTTCATCCAGGAGTGGCACACATTGTTACCATCGCCGATCCAGGCAAAAGTCTGGCCGCTGATTTCACCGCGATGTTCGGTAAATGTTTGTAAATCAGCGAGCAACTGGCAGGGGTGATAGCGATCACACAGTGCATTGATGACCGGCACAGACGCATATTCTGCCATTCTGCTGACGCGCTGATGGGTGGTGGTGCGCATGACAATGACGTCGACCATGCGCGACAATACGCGGGCAGTATCTCTTATCGGTTCACCGCGTTGAATCTGGGAATCACCGGGTGATAGAAACATCGCGTAGCCACCTAACTGTGTCATGCCGATATCAAATGAAGTGCGCGTACGCGTAGATGATTTTTCAAACACCATTGCCATGGTGTGGTCGCGTAATGTTTTCGGCGCAGATTTCCCCAGTTTCTTGAGTTCTATTGCGCGGGCGATTACACCACGAATCTCATCCGCGGTTAAATCCATTAGCGACAGGAAGTGCCTGGTTTTCATCGTAACAAGCCTAAATATAATTATTGCAAAATAAAAAAGCACCCGATTACCGCCGGGTGCTTCGACAAAATTTTTCTGAATACCCTGTTTTTCAGAGTTTGCAGCAGAACCGTGCATTTTATACAAGACAAGGCTTGTAATTCAAGCACGTATTACTTAGCCTCTGCGGATTAACAATTGATAAATTTGGTACTTCTATGTCTGACATAAAAAAAGCGGTGCTGGCCTACTCAGGCGGGCTGGATACGTCGATTATTTTAAAATGGTTGCAAGACGTATATGACTGTGAGGTTGTAACGTTTACGGCAGATATTGGTCAGGGTGAAGAGCTTGAGCCGGCGCGCCTGCGCGCAGAGAGTTTTGGTATTAAGGAAATTTACATTGAAGACCTGCGTGAAGAATTTGCGCGTGAATATGTGTTTCCGATGTTTCGTGCTAATACAATTTATGAAGGTGAATACCTTCTGGGTACCTCAATTGCAAGACCTCTGATCGCCAAACACCTGATCAAAATTGCAGCAGATACCGGTGCCGATGCTATTTCGCACGGTGCTACGGGCAAAGGTAATGACCAGGTTCGCTTTGAGTTAGGCGCCTACGCCCTGAACCCGGATATCCATGTGATCGCCCCCTGGCGCGAGTGGGATTTGGGCTCGCGAGAGAAATTGATGGAGTACGCGGCGAAGCACGGTATTTCTGTAGAGAAGAAAAAAGACGGCAGTTCGATGTACTCTATGGATGCTAACTCACTACACATTTCCTATGAAGGCGGTGAGCTGGAGGACCCCTGGGTTCAGCCCGACGAAGAGATGTGGCGCTGGACGGTTTCTCCGCAGAATGCACCGGACACACCGGAAGAAATCACCCTGAGCTACAAGCGTGGTGATGTGGTGGCGGTCAATGGCGAAGCTAAAACGCCGAACGAAGTAATGGAGTTGCTCAATAAACTGGGTTCAAAACACGGCGTGGGTCGTGCTGACCTGGTGGAAAACCGTTTCGTGGGGATGAAATCGCGCGGCTGTTATGAAACGCCTGCGGGCACCATCATGCTACGCGCACACCGGGCGATTGAATCCATTACCCTTGATCGGGAAGTGGCACACCTTAAGGACCAGTTGATGCCGCAATATGCCAAACTGATTTATAACGGTTTCTGGTTTGCGCCGGAACGTAAAATGATGCAAACCATGATCGATCAAAGCCAGGCACACGTCAACGGCGACGTTCGGGTGCAACTGTATAAAGGCAGCGTTATGGTGACGGGGCGGCAATCCGCTGATTCATTGTTTGATGAAGCCATTGCAACCTTTGAAGAAGATGAAGGTGCATACAATCAGGCAGACGCCGCGGGTTTTATAAAGCTCAATGCCTTGCGCATGCGCATTGCCGCGATCAAAGGCCGGGCGAACGACTGATTGGCATTGTCTGGATCGGGAAAGAGCAGCAGGAGCCTGTCGGCCTTAACATGTTTCGTTCAAAACCCATGAACATCGATAAACTGTGCTTGTCACAATCGTCAAATGGAGCGACCATTATCCTCTCATGAATTCTACTTCAAAACAGCCAGGTCCGACAGGCTCCTAGCATGTCGCAATTTCTAAAGGCCATCAGTCACGGCTTCGCCAGCAAGTTATTCCTGTTGCTGGCGGATGTGGCCGGCCTGCTCATTATTTTTAACCTGGTACACCTGGTGCGTATGGGGGATACCGTCAGCTTGAGTAGCGGGCCGATCTGGGGCATTGCCCTGATTACGGTAGTGACGCTGTACATTATGGACGTGTATCGCACTGAAATACCGATTACCCGCGCGCGGCTGCCCTTGCAAACCTTTCTGGCAGTACCGGTGGCGGCGGTGTTAACGGCATTATTCGTCTACGCCCTGGGTGTGAATTCTTTTCTTTCGATATTCGGCCGTGGTGTAATGCCGACCGCGTTTTTTCTATTCAGCCTCTGGGCGGCGAGCCTTCGTTGGTGGCTGACGAGCATTAACCAGCAGTTTGGCGATAAACTGCACTGGTATTTACTCATGGAACCCACTCTGGCAAAGCGGCTTCAGGATGATCTTGATGACAAGCTTGCGGGCGATTCACAGTATGTTGATATTGCAGACGTGCCTGCGGCACTTGCGTGCTTTCCAGCTGAGCTCGATGTAAAAAAGAATGCGGTGATTGTGGGCGATATGTCGAAACTGGATGAAATTTTAGTGCGTCAAATTTCAGACCTTCGCTTTCGCGGTATGCGAGTTTTTTCCTACAGCGCTTTTTACGAGCGCTACTGGTCGCGTATTCCGGTAATGCAACTGAGTAAAACCTGGTTTCTACAGGCCAGTGGTTTTGAGCGTATATACGACCAGGTTGGGTTACGGTTTCAGCGTGTGCTGGATGTGCTGATCTCTTCTGTCGGGATCGTTTTGCTTAGCCCGTTGTTATTACTGTTAGTTCTGCTGGTGCGCCTGACGTCGCCGGGGGCCGCGATCTATAAACAGCAGCGCGTCGGTTTGAATGGAAGGTTGTTTACCCTGTACAAGTTTCGTTCTATGGTGGTCGATGCCGAGCGTGACGGCCCGGTCTGGTCACAAAAAAATGACCCTCGTGTCACCTCATTTGGCAAATTCCTGCGGGCGACCCGACTTGACGAGTTGCCGCAATTGCTGAATATTTTTAAGGGTCAGATGAGCCTTATCGGCCCGCGGCCAGAGCGACCTGAATTTGTTGCCAGCTTACGTGAGCGAATTCCGCACTATGATTTACGACACCTGGTCGCGCCGGGGCTGACTGGCTGGGCGCAGGTTATGTACAGTTATACCAGTTCGGTTGACGAGGCCGCGCGAAAACTGGAGTATGATTTGTATTACATCAAGAATCACTCCATTCAGCTGGATTTTGCGATATTGATTAAAACCGCCAGCCTGGTGCTGCGGCGTATGGGGCGCTAGACTAGAGCCAGCACTGTACAGGCTTTTCGTAGATGTGGTGCCAGCACCCGGAGAGCGTTACCTCGCCTCAGGCAGTCCTGATTTTCTGCTCAGTAGCCGATACCAGCCGAGGATCCCACAGGCTTTCAAGGTCGTAGTGTTCCCGCGTCTCGAGCTTCATGATGTGGATCAGCACATCGATATAATCTATTAGTATCCATTCACCGAGATCTTCGCCTTCGATACTGGCCGGCCGGATATCCTTGTCTGCCAACGCAACTGTTACCTGTCGCGCCAGCGCCAGCACGTGACGATCAGAGGTGCCGTGACAGATAATCATCTGATCCGTGATGTCGGTCAGTTTACGCACGTCGATTACTTTAATGTCGAGGGCTTTGGCATCGTTCAGGGCGGAAACAGCCAGGGTGCTCAGTTGCGAAGTTTCAAGCATAGGGTCTCTACAGGTTTGTTTGTCACACCGGTTTTACAAGGCGAAGCCGGGGTTATCGACAGAAGCATCAATGGGGTGGAATGCGTCGGGTGCGAAGCGCTGAAGGAACAGCGGTCAGTTAATTTTGCAGTACACCCTGTTTGCATGCGCCAAGCTTAGCATAAACAGCGTGTTTGTCCTAACAGCATAAATACAGGCTTATACGATGGATAAATAATACTTGCTTACGTTATTGTGATCGGTGGCGTATATTGTCGCCCGATACAGCGTTGCTCCTTGCTCAACCCTCACATTGTCCGAATCTGTTGAAGTTTCTGATTGGCGCAGACAGGGCAGTACGCTGACAACGACACCCAGATTTAATTTATTACAGGAGAACATCATGTCTCAATCTCACCCGGTTATCGCTGTGACCGGCTCATCAGGGGCCGGCACCTCAACGGTTAAGAAAGCTTTTGAACATATTTTTTCGCGTGAAAACGTGAGTGCTGCAGTAATTGAAGGCGATAGTTTCCATAGTTTGAATCGTGTTGAATTTAAAGCCGCTATGGCGGTAGCGGAAGAGCAGGGCAATGGTTTTTTTAGTCACTTTGGCCCAGAAGCCAACGATTTTTCCGCGCTCGAAGCATTGTTCAAAAGTTATGGTGAGACGGGTTCGGGCAAGCGGCGCTACTATCTTCACAATGACGATGAAGCCATTTTTCACTGTGAGCGAATGGGGTTGAGCCAGATGCGCAAAGGCGGTGAATTTACGCCCTGGGAAAATCTTGAAAACGGCACGGATCTTTTGTTTTATGAAGGCCTGCATGGCCTGATCAAAGGAGAGGGTTATGATGCAGCCCAGCACGTTGACCTTGGCATCGGCGTGGTGCCGATTGTGAATCTAGAATGGATACAGAAGATTCATCGTGATGGGGTAGAACGCGGTTATGCTCAGGATGTGATCGTTGATACCATATTGCGCCGGATGCCTGACTATGTGAATCATATTACACCCCAGTTTAGCCGTACCGATATTAA
>JAAELZ010000298.1 GCA_024226105.1 Pseudomonadota bacterium
GAGTTCTGTAATAATGCCCAGTGTGCCTTCAGCGCCGACAAACAATCGCGTTAAATCGTAACCTGCCGAGGATTTTCGCGCACGATGCGCGGTTTTAATGATTTCGCCGTTGGCCAGCACCGCCGTCACGTTTAACACCGTATCACGCATGGTGCCATAACGCACCGCGTTGGTACCCGAAGCACGGGTTGAAGCCATACCGCCGATACTGGCATCGGCACCGGGATCAATCGCAAAGAACAGCCCGGTATCGCGCAAATATTCATTCAGCTGCCGGCGCGTGACCCCCGGCTGGACAACAACATCAAGATCCTCCGCGTTGATGCAAATGACCTCATTCATTTCAGACATATCAATGCACACACCGCCATGCACAGCCGCTACCTGCCCTTCAAGTGAAGTACCCTGCCCCCATGGAATAACGGGGGTTTTATGCCGCGCACACAGGCGCACAATGCTTTGAACTTCTTCAGCATTGTGAACCGCGATCACGCAATCCGGCGGATAACTTTGATGGAAGGATTCATCGCGACCATGCTGCTCCCGAATGGCTTTACCGGTCTTGAGTCGCTCACCAAACAGTTGCTCAAGCTCGCCCAGCATGAGTTCAATAGTGGGGGATTTGTTTTGGAGTTTAGTCATAGTGTCATATAGGTCTCTCGACATGAAAATCAGCTTGCCTGGCCAGTTTATCAAAAATGAGTCTATCAAAAACACACTATTCCCGCGCAGACAAATAAGCATCAAGACTAAAGGGAACCTCTATTAATTCATGAATGATCATCTTATTTTAGAAAAACTCAATCTCTGCGTTCCAATCCTTCGCAATAGCTCGCTATTACGTACGGATTGCGCCTTGATCTTGAGCCTATGTATTTAGAATTGGCTAAACTTAATCTGACGCACCCGGAAATATTAGAGGTCCCCTAAAGTTTTTACCCACTTCCATTGAACCGCCAATTCACCTCGAGTACACTTCGCGCTCGCAAAATGTATGTCGCTTCTCTCGACCCATCGAGGATCACCTTTCCCGAAAAATGGTTGATCATCCAGAAGCAACGTTTATTTGCAGATTTAAGTCGGGGTGTAGCTCAGCCTGGTAGAGCACTGCCTTCGGGAGGCAGAAGTCGAAGGTTCAAATCCTTTCACCCCGACCAATATTATCAATGAGTTAC
>JAAELZ010000299.1 GCA_024226105.1 Pseudomonadota bacterium
CAGGCGCCTGTCGCAAGGGCACTATTTCCGGGAAGCATCGGCGCTCTCTTTTTCAACCGTGCTTGCACTGGTGCCCCTTTTGGCTGTGGTGTTCTCAGCCTTGTCTTTATTTCCAATTTTCCAGGTCTGGTCCAGTGCCATTCAGGAATTTGTTTATCATAATTTTGTGCCGCAACTGGGTGAGCAGATACGCTCCTATATAGAAGAATTTAGCGCCAACACCGGCCAGTTAACGATATGGGGCCTGGTATTTTTACTGGTAACCGCCCTGACCCTGCTTGCTACCATTGAGGATGCATTCAACGATATCTGGAAAGTGAAAAAAGGCCGGTCTTTGGGGCACCGCATCCTGGTGTATTGGACAATGCTGACATTGGGGCCGATTTTGATTGCGTTGAGTCTTTCCCTGTCATCGTATATGTGGTCGCTGACGACTTTTTCAGATCAGGAAGTGGTGAATACTTTGAAGGGTTCCCTGCTCGGGTATTTGCCCTTTGTTCTGGAGCTCCTGGCCTTTGTGCTGTTCTATTTTAGTGTGCCCAACTGTGTGGTACGCTTTAAACATGCGATTATAGGCGGGGTGGTTGCAGCCTTGCTGTTTGAGTTGGCAAAATACGGTTTCGGCCAGTATTTGTCGCACGTTAAGAGCTACCAGTTAATTTATGGCGCGCTGGCCATTCTTCCGGTGTTTTTGATATGGATATATCTGTCCTGGCTGGTGGTGCTGATTGGCGCGTATATCACCGCCGCTTTTGGGGGTATCGAGTCTCTGAACGATGCTTAGCAGTTCCACTCAATTCGCACCAATTTACTCTGAAACAGATTGAGTTTACATGCGCCTAAATTTTGATTTTTCGCCTGCTGCAGAGTATATTGACGGGATGAATATGTCACCGATCTGTTTAGATAAAATTTCAAAAGGGTTGCTTCTCAGTCTGCTGTTAGCGGTTCAGGGCATTGTTCCGGCTTCGGCCGAAACTATTTTGCCGCCGGAGGCCTCCTTTTTTGAAGAAACTTTTGGCGATATGCCGGATGAGCTTTCGATCGTAGCCGATGAAAACAAAAAGGCGCTGCTGATTATGTTTGAGACCGATGATTGCCCCTGGTGTATGCGCATGAAGCAGACCGTGTTAAATCGGCAGCGTGTTCAAGACTATTTTAAAGAGCATTTTCGCATTATCTCCTTGAATGCAGAAGGCGGTGCGCCGATCGTTGATTTTAACGGGCAGGATACCAGTGAGACAAAGTTTGCATTGAAGTTGCTGCGCGTTCGCGCTACGCCCGTGTTTGCTTTTTTTAGCGCGGATGGGGAGCTGCTGACCAAATATACCGGCACAACTAAAAATGCGGATGATTTTCTACTACTGGGTGAATACGTCGTAGGGGATCATTATAAACAAGGCAAGTTCAGTAAATACCGGCGAGCGCACTCGTCTAATAAAGCCTCTTAAGTATTAAAAGCGTGTTTGTATCCATTATCGGGAAGCAATCTCCCTGCTGGCTGTTCAGCGTCTTTTTCGGCTTCTGTTCGCTTGTGTCCGCACAGACAGTTCTCCCTGTGTCGGATGCAGAGGTAGAGCAGATCGCCCCCGCTTTTGCTGAATTACCAGTATTGATGAGCCTGGCCCAATCGCTGGAACTGGCGAATGCACGTCACCCGGATGTATTAAGACACGAAGCCGAATTACAGGCAGGGCAGGCGGCCTTGCAATACGCCGGGCTGGATAATCGTTGGGAAGCACACATCGAGCTGACCGCGAGAACCGCTGAATTGCAGGTTTTTGACAGGGGTTATAGCAACGACAGCAGGACAAAATTTATTGTCAGTAAGATGTTATGGGATTTTGGTCGATCCAGCGGCCAGAATGAGCACGCAAATCTGGGAATCAAAAGCGCTGAAATCAGGCTGGACTATGCGCGCCGACTGCAGCGCATCCAGATTATGCAGCGTTTTTTTGAAGTGCTCGCTGCTGATTATCAATTTGCGGCGGATAATGAGGCGATGTCACTGGCTTTTTTCCCTTTCAGCCGGGCGGAAGAACGCAGTGAACGCTTCGGTAGCGTGTCGGAGCTTGAGGTGATGGAAAAACGGGTTGACTATTTTGACGAACTGCAACAGCGTAATCAGTCTTTACAGGCACAACGCTCGAGTCGATTGAGATTAGCCCTGGCGATGGGTAGGCCCCGGGCGCAACCCGACGGCCTGATCGAGCCGGATTTAACCGCTTATGAGCGTGAATTGCCTGACTTTGATGAACTGCTGGAGCAGGTGTTGGCAGCCAGCCCGCTTATTGAACAAAAAGAGGTGGAGCTGGCACAACTTAGATCAGAAGAATTACAGATCAACGCCAATAAGAACCCCAGCCTGTACCTTGATCTACAGGCTGCAGATTATGCACAGGATTATCGCGTACGGGACCAGATGCGGGCCTCACTGACGCTGGATATCCCCTTGCTCGCCGGGGGCGTAACTGCGGTTGAACATGCCGGGCTGCTGGCCAGGATTGCGAGTAAAGAAGCAGAGGTGCTGGCACTGGATTACGAGGTGCGCGAGCAGGTGCTTGAGTGGGTTCAGCACCTGGAAATGCTCAAGCAGCAAATTGAGCAAAACGCGCAGAACCTGGAATACCGAGAGCGTGCACTGGATAAAAGCCGCTTACTCTACGAAATGGAGGTGAGCGCCCGCATCGGCCAGGCGCAGGCGGATATGGCAAAGTTGCTGTGGCTGGATGCACAGGCAAAATTTCAACGCGTACTAATCTGGGAGCAGATTGATGCAGTATTGGGCGCCCCTGAAGTGAGTTTTGAGAAATGAATATGGTTAATTTGGTTAAGTTATTCGTAGCAGGCATTTTTATCGCCGCCTGTAGCGCTGGTAGTGTTGCGCAAACACTGAGTGATGCTTTGTCGGATGGCGAAGTGCTTGCCTTAAGCCCCGGCGTGAGTGGTCAGGTGGCTGAGGTACTGGTAGACCCCGGTGAACTGGTTAAAAAAGGGCAGCTTTTGCTCTCGCTGGGCGATACAACTTATAAATCCAGGCTTGAAGCGGTGAGGGCCACACACGCACACGCGAAATTCCGCTTGCAGCTGCTAGAGGAAGATTATGCTCGTCAGGAGGAGCTGTATGAAGAAGGTTCACTTTCAGCCGTTGAGCTGCAACAGCTTGACCTGGTAGTGAAACAGGCGAGGATGGAGCTCGCAATTGCCCGGGCGGCTGTAGATGTGGCAATGGCAAACCTGGCGTTTACAAAAATAATTGCACCGGCAGACGGAGAAATTACCGCCGTTCCTATGGTGGGGCAGCGGGTTAGTATTAACCTGGGATTGCCCGTTCTGATTAAGATGTCATTCGGTAGTCCCGACGAATAGTGACATCTTTGACGTGACATTCTTCGCCGCTCAGAGTATAAAGCGAGCATGAAAATACTGCTAAGTAATGACGATGGTTATCTTGCGCCGGGGCTGGCGGCGCTGCGCCGCGCACTTGATCCGATTGCGGATATCGTGGTTGTTGCACCGGAGCGTAATCATAGCGGTTCAAGCAATTCATTGACGCTTGATCGCCCTTTGCGCGTTCAGCACCTGGAGTCGAATTTTTATGCAGTCAATGGCACTCCTGCTGATTGCGTACATATCGCGCTAACAGGTTTGCTGGATGAGGTGCCCGATCTGGTGGTGTCGGGTATTAATAGCGGGGCGAATCTGGGCGACGATACGCTATATTCTGGTACAGTGGCAGCGGCGATGGAAGGCCGGTTTCTGGGTCTGCCTGCGATTGCCGTATCCCTGGCCGGGCGTAAGGTGAAATATTTTGATACCGCCGGGAAACTGGCAGCTGATTTGGTCAGTAAGCTCGAATCACGACCCCTGCCCGGTGATATTCTTTTAAACGTAAATGTGCCGGACGTGCCGTTGAACGAGTTAAAGGGGATCCGTGCAACCGAACTGGGTGTTCGCCTGCCGCCTTCGCCTGCGATCAAGGCCTCTGACCCAAACGGAAACGAGGTTTACTGGATTGGCCCGGCTGGCCGTGCAAAAAATAAATCGGATGGAACTGATTTCGCTGCCGTGATTGGTCGATATGCCTCGATTACGCCGATTCAATTTGATTTGACCCACCATAAACGCGTAGATCATCTAAGCGACTGGCTGTCAGGGCACGAGTGGTGAATATAATTCAGGCATTTATTGGTAGCGATCTACTGAGGCGGAAAAAATGATGCAGGCAGGCGTGGGCATGACGTCTGCCCGGACCCGGCAACGCCTGATTGATCGTTTGCGCGAGCAGGGAATTGAAGATGAGGCGGTATTGTCTGTGTTATTTGATACCCCGCGACATTTATTTCTGGATGAGGCTTTGCGGCATCGTGCCTACGAAAATACACCATTATCCATTGGCCACCAACAAACAATCTCGCAACCTTATATCGTGGCTTTAATGACTCAGCTGGCGAAAGCCAGTGCCCCGGGGGTCAGACGTGTACTCGATATTGGCACGGGTTGCGGGTATCAGGCCGCAGTGCTTTCTCAACTGGTGGACTGGGTATTCACGGTTGAGCGAATTGAGGCCCTGTCTTTTTCAGCGCGTGAGCGATTGCAGACACTGGGTTATAAAAACATTTCTTATTTATGTGGCGATGGTTACCAGGGCTGGCCCCGAAAAGCGCCTTTTGACGCGATCATTGTAGCCGCAGCCCCGCCGGCGGTCCCCGAGGCATTGAAGCAGCAACTGGCCGTCGGTGGGCGGTTAGTGATACCGGTTGGCGATGACGAAAACCAGGCTTTGCGCTTAATCAGGCGCACCAGAGGCGGTTTTGATGAGGAAATTCGGGAAGCGGTAAAGTTTGTGCCGCTGGTGGATACATAAACACATTTAAATGCTGAAAACTAGCGAACCTTTGCTGCAAAAATGAAAATATTTACCTCTTTATACGATACCGTATTACGCTGGTCAAAACACCCGCACGCCGAACGGTACCTGGCGGCCGTCAGTTTTGCTGAAGCCTCATTTTTTCCTGTTCCGACGGTGTTCATGATGGCGCCTATGGCCCTGGCCCGGCCTGCGCGTGCATGGTGGCTGGCGGCATTCACTACCATATTTTCTGTGCTGGGCGGGGTGGCGGGTTATTTTATCGGGGCGTATTTGTTTGATGCTGTGGGCCTGCCGATTATTGATTTTTATCACGCCGCGGACAAATTTGAGCAACTCAAGCTCTGGTTTGATGAGTATGGAGTACTGTTACTATTTATTGCCGGCGTCTCACCGATCCCCTACAAGTTATTTACAATCAGTGCCGGCGTGTTGAATATGGCGCTAATCCCCTTTGTTCTGGCAAGTTTGCTGGGCCGGAGTGTGCAGTATTTTGTGGTGGCGGCGATTGCATATTTTGGAGGCGATAAACTGGAATCGTCTTTGAGAAAGTGGGTTGACTGGCTGGGTTGGGGGATCGTAATTGTCGCCGTTCTGGCTTTTTGGTATTTTAAACACTAAAAAGTGGGGTCAGATGAGACTTTATTCCATAAAGTTTGATCTGACCCCGCTTTTCACGGAATTTGTTTGCCAGTATCTCATTGTGAGGGCGAAAAACTTGTCTGGGATTTGCTATAATCGCCCGCCAAAATTTAAGGAACCCCTGATTCATCTGTGGTTTCCTTACACCTGATGTGGTTCAAGTATGATTTGAAGCCATCAG
>JAAELZ010000300.1 GCA_024226105.1 Pseudomonadota bacterium
ACCTGTTCGTAGTGGAAGCTGACGAATACGATACGGCTTTTTTTGACAAACGCTCCAAATTTGTCCATTACCACCCGCAGATCGCCATTCTGAACAATCTTGAATTTGATCACGCGGACATTTTTGCAAACCTGGACGCCATTAAAACGCAGTTTCATCACCTGGTTCGTACCGTCCCGCAAAACGGAAAATTAATCGTTAATGCCGATGAGCCAAACCTGAGCGATGTAATCAATATGGGCTGCTGGACACCGATTGAGTATTTCTCTACGGATTCAGAACAGGCCGACTGGTTCGCGCAAGAAACCAGCCCGGGCTGTCAAAGCTTTGAAGTAAAGCATGCCGGAAAAACCGCCCGCGCAAACTGGACAGGAATGGGCAAACACAATATGCGCAACGCGCTCGCAGCCATTGCAGCGGCCTGCCAGACCGGTATAACACTGCAAGATGCCTGTACAGCTCTTGGCGATTTTCGTTTCCCTGACAAACGACTGCAGCAACACCCTACACAAACAGGTTTTACCCTGTATGAGGATTTTGCACATCATCCAACCGCTATCTCATTCACCCTGGAAACCCTGCGTAAAGCCTATCCACAACAACGGCTAATCGCGATACTGGAACTGCGCTCAAACACAATGCAAATGGGCGTTCACAAAAAAACACTGGTACCCGCACTGAAACAGGCCGATCTCGCCTGTGTTGTTAGTAATGCAGAAAAAGGCTGGGTACTGCCCGAGCATCAACATCCCGCCTTGAACCAGTTTAGCCGGGCTGTCGATTGCCTGGACCATATTCAACCCCTTCTGCGCAGCAGCGACGTTGTTCTTATCATGAGCAATGGCAATTTTGACGGGCTGGTCAATACGCTAAGAGACGCTTGAACCAGCCCCCGGTATATTTCCGAATTCAAAAAATCACACCAGGCATTCGGTCCCGGCCCGCACCA
>JAAELZ010000301.1 GCA_024226105.1 Pseudomonadota bacterium
GCCAGTAACGCACCCCAGAGCCCAAACCTTGCCTCACGCATGATCAGCCCGAATGCGGCTAATCGGCTTAGCCCAAGCGTGCGTGCGGTTTCCCAGGCACGCAGTTCGACCGACTGAAATGCACTGTGTTGCATCGCGACCAGAATCGGAAAGCTTAAGGCAATTTGCCCAATCACCATGGCCGGTTGTGAGAACAGCAGGTGCAAATCCCCAAACGGGCCCTGCCTGGATAATAATAGATAAAAAGTCAGGCCAACCACCACCGCCGGCACCGACAGCAGGGCGTTGAACACCGCAACCAGTAAACGTCGACCCGGGAAATTGAGGTGTGCCAACGCAAAGGCGATAGCCAGTGCGGGCAATACGGCTATCGCAAGGGCAAGCGTTGTGGTCTTGAACGAAATACCGATGATTTCCCACACCGCGAGATCGCCGGAGAATACAAGCCCCAGCGCTTCAAGGGTGACATCCGTTATACTGCCCATGACAGAGTTAAAACTCACCCATAGCGACAGCAGGAATCGGGCTTAAGGGCGCCCTCAGGCATTTGGCTGAAACAGGGCTTTACCCTTTACTTTGTACGCCCCGATCAGGGACTGACCTTTTTCACTCACCAGCCAGTTGATCAATTTCTGCGCAGCCCCGGTATTCAGATCCGGATAGCGCTCCGGGTTTACCAGCATCACCGAATACTGGTTGAACAAAGGCGGCACGCCCTGAAATAAAATGCTGAGATCAACTTTGCCATCGTAGGCAAGCCATGTTCCCCGATCGATCATGGTATAGGCCTGAAGTTCGTTGGCCATCTGTAGCGTTTTACCCATGCCCTGGCCCAGTTCACGGTAGGTTACTTTATTCGGAGCCACTCCGGCCCGCTTCCACAGGCGCAATTCTTTTTTGTGGGTACCCGAATCGTCACCACGCGACAAAAATGCGCTTCCAGTCTGAGCCAGTGCCACCATCACTTCGTCGATGCTGCTCATTTTATTCAAGCCTGCCGGATCATTTTCTGGGCCCACCAGCACAAAATCGTTGTACATCAACTCTACGCGTTCTACCCCAAAACCCGCCGCAACAAATTTTTCTTCGGCCGGTTTTGCGTGAACCATCACCAGGTCGACATCGCCCTCTTCCCCCATACGCAAGGCTTTTCCGGTTCCAACCGCAATAACACGCACTTCCAGGCCACTATCGGCCTGAAATTTGGGCAATAAATACTCCAGCAAGCCTGAATTTTCGGTGCTGGTTGTGGTTGCAAGAATAACAACCTTATTTTGGGCTTGTTGTGTGCAGGCGATAAATACCAGTACCAGTGTAACCAGGCCAATCGATCGTACTAATTTTTGCATATTTTAAAATTGGATATCGGAGCGAAATCTTCACATCCGAATAGTCAGGCGGTTATTGCGAGGAGCCATAAAGACGTTATTGCCACGCTACGCTCGCAATGACATTTAACTTTGACTCAGTCTATCATGTCCCGGCAGAAAACCGTGTAAGGTACCAAAAAAAACCCGCCAGTGGCGGGTTTTTAGCCTAATTGTCGCGTCGAATTACGCTGTAATAACGTCCTTCATGCGTTCCATGGCGCGCTTCTCAATCTGTCGAATACGCTCGGCTGAAACGCCATACTCTGCGGCCAGATCGTGCAGAGTAGGTTTTTCGTCACTCAACCAGCGACGCGTAACAATATCGCGGCTACGCTGATCAAGTTCCTTAATCGCCAGTGACAAGGAAGCATTACGTTGGCTGGTATATTCCTGCTGTGCAACAATATGCGCAGGATCCATGGCCTCATTAGTCAAATACTGCTCGGGTGAGGCACTGAAATTATCCTCATCCGTATCCGCCGGCATGTCAAACGAGACATCGCTACCACTAAGACGGGATTCCATCTCACGCACGGTTTTCACGTCGACATTCAAATTCTCTGAAAGCGCGTGGACGTCATCGTTGCTCAACCAGCCCAGCTTTTTCTTGGATTTACGCAGGTTAAAAAACAGTTTACGTTGCGCCTTGGTAGTCGCAACTTTAACAATACGCCAGTTCTTCAGCACGTAATCGTAAATTTCCGCCTTGATCCAGTGCACAGCATAAGATACCAGGCGCACACCGTGCTCAGGGTCATAACGCTTTACCGCCTTCATCAAGCC
>JAAELZ010000302.1 GCA_024226105.1 Pseudomonadota bacterium
AGATTGTGGCCAAAGGGGTAAATGCTCAAAAGCGTGAAGATCGCTCGGTACTGATGGTGACACACTATCAACGCCTGCTGGATTACATCGTGCCCGATTACATTCATGTAATGTCCGCCGGCAAAATCGTGAAATCTGGCGATAAGTCCCTGGCTCTGGAGCTAGAAGAAAAGGGCTACAGCTGGATTGATCAGGACGCGGCCTAGATTCGATGACACAATTAGTAGATACATTTGTAGATCAGGCGGGCGCCGAGCCGGGTGGTAACGGCTGGCTGAACGCAGTACGTGCGCAAGGCGTGGAACGGTTTAATAAACTCGGTATTCCAACGCTCGGGGATGAAGACTGGAAATACACCAACCTGCGGGCTCTGGCGAGCAAGCGGTTTTCGCTGCAACAAAACCTGCCTACAGTTGATTCAACATTAGCGGGTGTTTGCGGGTTGACACATCGACTGGTATTTGTTCAGGGCGTACTGGATGAGGGGGCCAGTACTCCCGGGAATTTACCCGACGGAGCAACATTGATGTCCATTCACGATGCTCTATCACAGGATGATGCGCTGCAAGCAACCTTGCGCAGCGTGATGCCGGAGAAGGCTAATGCGTTTGCCGAACTCAATAATGGTTTGTTTCGTGACGGTGCCTATCTAAAAATCAGGGCCGGTTGCAGCCTCGATAAACCTGTTGAACTGGTGTTTATCAGTAGTGGTGAAAAGACACTTTGTATGCCGCGTAATCTGATTGTGCTGGAAAAAGGCGCCAACGCGAGCGTTATAGAGCGCCAGTATAGCGATGACGAATCCACCGGCTTGAGCAATAGCGCAACTGAAATCGTGCTGGAACAAGACAGCCGCCTGGATTACAACCTGGTTCAGTTACAGGGTAAAAAGACCACGCATATCGGTGGTGCCTGGGTACGCCAGGCGGCGGGCAGTCGTCTTACCACCCGAACCATTACGCTTGGCGGAGCCCTGGTGAGAAATGAACTGAACGTCTCGTTAGATGGCGAAGGTGCACACGCGAATTGCTCGGGTCTTTTTTATGGGCGCCAACGGCAGCATATGGATAATCATACGACGATACGCCACGCTGCGCCTGAATGCACAAGTCGGGAACTGTATAAAGGAATCCTGGATGGTCGCGCACGCGGCGTGTTTCACGGTCGGGTCGTGGTTGAACAGGGTGCACAACTGACGCTTGCCGAGCAACAGAACCCCAACTTGTTGCTATCGCGTGATGCCGAAATAGATACCAAACCACAGCTTGAGATTTATGCCGATGATGTGAAATGTTCACACGGTGCTACGGTAGGTGAACTGGATAAAAAGCAGCTTTTTTACATGCAATCCCGCGGTATTGATTTTGCCTCGGCGAAAACGCTTCTCACCTATGCTTTTGCCGCGCAGGTGGTTGAAGAGATTGAAATCGACAGCCTGCGTGAAGAGTTGATCTCACGCATTGCTGAGCAAATGCACCTTACAGATTTATAAGTATTGACACTATGAAACACGTAAATATTGATTCCAGTCAGCATGCAAACAGTCAGAAAGTGAAGGTGAGCCTTGAAGAAGATATGCTGCAAAGGACTAAAGAGATCGAAGCTTCTACGCCACCGGCACAAGATATTGACATCGATGATTCGACCCTGGCGGCGAACGTGATCGATGCGCTGCGCGAAATTTACGATCCTGAAATTCCGGTGAATATCTATGATCTTGGATTAATTTACAGGGTGCAGATTGAGAAAGGGGATGCCGAAGTGGACATGACCCTGACGACACCGGGATGCCCGGTTGCACAAAGTTTTCCGGGCATGGTGGAGTCTTCGATCCGCAAGGTGCCCGGTGTGAAAAATGCCAAAGTTGAGCTGGTATGGGATCCACCCTGGACACAGGACAAATTAAGTGAAGAGGCCCGGCTTCAATTGGGGCTCATCTAAATGTCGGACTGGACCCGCGTGGCATCGGTGGCGGAGTTTAAGCGAGACGAGGTCCGGGTGGTCGACGTCGACAATTTGATGGTCGCGGTCTACAACCTGGACGGTGAATACATTGCAATCGAAGACGTATGCCCGCACGATGGAAGCGAAATTGCCTCGGGTTGCGTTAAAAATGGGATTCTGGAATGCCCGCGTCATGGCGCAACTTTTGATTTGCGCAGCGGTGATGTGCTCACCCCGCCCGCCTATGACCCTCTGGAAATGATGCAGCTCAGGGTAGAAAATGGCTTTGTTGAAGTACGTGATGGGCGTTGGGATTAACGCCGATAAAACCCCGGTTCCTGAAAGCAAGACCTGTTACGGCTTATGGCAACAAATAATAAGCAAGATTTCACCCGCCGTTTCTCCGGTATCGCCAAACTATACAGCAACCAGGGATTAGAACGTTTCCAGCAGTCTCACGTTGTGGTCATAGGCGTGGGTGGGGTCGGTTCCTGGGCGGTTGAATCACTCGCGCGTAGCGGTATTGGCCAGCTAACTTTGATTGATCTTGATCACCTTTCCGAATCGAACATCAACCGTCAGTTACCTGCGCTTAGTTCAACGCTGGGCCAGGCGAAGGTTCAGGCGCTGAAAAACAGAATTTCTGAGATCAATGCAGAATGCAAGGTTAACTGTGTTGAAGAGTTCATTAGCACTGACAATGTACCGGATTTACTCGGGCACCTTGTGAATAATCCTCTTGCGCTTGTGATTGACTGTATAGACCATGCCAAAACCAAGGCCGCACTCATCGCCTGGTGCCGGCAACAGAAACTACTCGTGTTGACGGTGGGGGCCGCAGGTTCGTGTGTTGACCCTTTGAGAATCAATATCGGTGATTTGTCGCGTACCCAAAACGATGGATTATTGGCCAGAACACGAAAGCACTTGCGGCAAATTCACAACTACCCGAGAAATTTGAAACGCCGCTTTTGTGTGCCGGCCGTATATTCAGATGAGAAACGCCTGGAGATTCCTGATGATCAATGCGAAGCCGGGCAACCTACAGCCTCTGATTTAAACTGCGCGGGTTATGGGTCGGTGGTCCACGTGACGGCAACGTTTGGGTTTATTGCAGCCGGTAAGGCTTTGGAGATGTTAAGGGCCAGGCCATAAAGAGCCGGAACTTCAGTCCATTTTTATCGGGGCTGAAGCCCTGGTTCCATTCGAGAAATTCTCTTTCTTTCTCCCTGGTGTCCGAGGTTGTTTCGGGTTTCGTATTTATAGGTTTCGTGGTTTGCAACCTGTGTCCTGTGTCCAAAAACACTTCCAACAAGAAAGCCAAAAAACCAGCCCTCAAGCCTCCTCTAAATTGGAAACCCCATGCGGCACATGCCCCGTCGGAACATGCTGACGCGTTGATTCGCAATGTCCCTGCTGGTCATCAAAATAGATATCGGCCTGAAAATTCCTTAAAAACTCACCCTTGTCCATTCCACCGAGAAATACGGCTTCATCAATGCGAATATTCCAGGCGCGCAGGGTGCGTATTACGCGCTCATGCGTAGGTGCCGCGCGGGCTGTGAACAGGGCGGTACGGATGGGTGATTGCTTCGCATCGTAGGCGGTTTGTATATGGTGCAGTGCGGCGAGGAAGGATTTAAAGGGGCCGCCCGGCAGGGGGTCATTAGCGGCAGATTGCTCGTGCTGGGTGAATTCTTTCAGACCTTTTTTCTGAAAAACCTGCTCGGATTGATCTGAGAAAATGACAGCATCCCCGTCAAAGGCAACGCGCAATTCTTCGATTTCGCTACCTTCTTTCCTGGGTTGGTGCGGCAGAATAGTTGCGGCAGCCATGTTCTCACCCAGTGCATTTGCGACATCCTGTGGGTCTGCTGAAAGAAATAGATCTGCTTTGAACGATTGCGCATAACTCCAGGGAGAATTGCCTCCGGTGAAGGCTGCACGCGTTATATTCAGCCCATAGTGTGCAATTGAGTTAAATATTCTGAGGCCGGTATCGGCACTATTTCGTGAAATCAGGACGACT
>JAAELZ010000303.1 GCA_024226105.1 Pseudomonadota bacterium
CTGACCTTTGGCACCCGCGGGTTTTGCTTTAATCAAATCCGCAATCAGCGCTTCGAGGTTCTCATTCAGATCTTCTGTTGCGAATGAAACCTTGCCAATAGCACAATGAATGATGCCGCCCTTCTCGGTTCGGTACTGTACCTGACCGGATTTGGCATTATTCACCGCCATGGTGATATCACGGGTTACAGTACCTACTTTCGGGTTAGGC
Organism: Pseudomonadota bacterium; assembly: GCA_024226105.1. GTDB lineage: Bacteria > Pseudomonadota > Gammaproteobacteria > Arenicellales > Poriferihabitantaceae > JAAELZ01. Next base: position 212 of record JAAELZ010000303.1, read on the forward strand.
ATTAAACCACGCGGACCCAGAATCTGCCCCAGTTGACCGACAACGCGCATGGCGTCAGGTGCGGCAATACACAGATCAAAATCCATCTCACCACCTTTAACTTTGGCGGCCAGATCTTCCATGCCTACAATATCAGCACCGGCTGCTTTAGCCTGTTCGGCGAGCTCTCCGTCGGCGAAAACCGCGACGCGAACTGTTTTACCGGTACCTTTGGGCATCACGGTTGCACCGCGTACATTCTGGTCCGACTTTCGAGCATTCACACCCAGATTAACCGCAACCTCAACGCTTTCGTCAAATTTCGCGGTGGCAGTATCTTTTACCAGTTGAAATGCCTCTTGCAGAGGGTACAATTTTTCGCGATCTACTTTATCAGCGAACGCTTTAACTCTTTTACTTAACTTCGTCATCGTTTAACCCTCTACCTCGAGACCCATACTGCGCGCAGTACCGGCAATGATTTTTACCGCAGCATCCATATCGTAAGCATTTAGATCCGCTTCTTTCACTTTCACGATCTCTTCCAGCTGTGCGCGTGTCACTTTACCCACCTTATCGCGATTAGGAACACCACTACCACTTTTGATTCCGGCGGCTTTTAATAGCATTACCGAAGCAGGTGGAGATTTTTTAACGTAAGTAAAACTCTTATCAGAGTACACCGTGATGATGACGGGTACCGGCATGCCCTTTTCCATATCCTGGGTTTCAGCATTAAACGCCTTACAGAAATCCATAATATTCAGACCGTGCTGACCCAAAGCAGGGCCAACCGGAGGCGCAGGTTTCGCGTCGCCCGCGGGTACCTGCAATTTAATATAGGCGTCGATTTTCTTAGCCATGATTTTTCCTCAATGGGTTCAAACGCTGCTGTTAACAGCTCCCCTTTAGTTACAAAAAGGGGGTTAGCCCTTCTCTACCTGATCAAACCCCAGTTCAACCGGCGTTGATCGTCCAAAAATTGAAACCGACACGTGCAGCTTCGATTTCTCAAAATTCACATCTTCTACCATACCCGTAAAATCAGCAAACGGGCCATCAACAACACGCACCACCTCGCCCGGCGAGAAGGTAAACTTCGGCTTGGGCGCATCGAGGCTGTCCGTCATGCGCTGCAGGATCGAATCCGCTTCCTTGTCTGTCAAAGGAACCGGCTCACCACGTTTACCACCAATAAAACCCGACACCTTGGGCAATGAGTTGATCATGTGCCAGGTATCATCGTTGACATACATATTGACCAGCACGTAGCCCGGGAAAAATTTGCGCTCCGAGGTGCGTTTTTGCCCCGCACGCATCTCGACCACTTCTTCCACCGGAATCAGCACTTCACCGATAAGGTCGCTCAAACCTTCTCGTTCTGCTTTTTCCTTAATAGATTGCTGTACACGTTTTTCAAAAGTCGAGTAAGTCTGAACGACATACCACTTCTTCTCACCACCCGCACTCGAATTGTCGTTTGAATCTGCCATTTCTACCTCACGCGCCCAGAATTAGACCGTACACCACTTTGAACAGAATGCTATCCGCCATCCAGATAAACAGGCTGGCAATAATCGCGCCCGCCAGCACAATTAACGTAATCTGCGTCGCTTCCGGGCGAGCCGGCCATACTACTTTCTGGCCTTCACTTTTTGCCTTGGAAGCAAACTTTATCGCTTCTTTACCCTGCGTAGACGTTGCCGCCACTGCAATCGCCACTGCAACTGTCGTAAGGATCAGGCCGACACGCGCCACCTGCAACCACTGATCAAAATAGGAAAAGGCGAACACACCCGCCGCAAGGATCAGAAATGCAATCAGTAGTTTTAGTTTGTCTGCCACTATATCTCGTCTTTTCGCTATTGATTATTTCGTTACAAGTAAATGGCAGGCCAGGAGGGAATCGAACCCCCAACCTGCGGTTTTGGAGACCGCTGCTCTGCCAATTGAGCTACTGGCCTGTAGTCGCCTGCCTTTTACTTATAATCTTTTGATAAATATAAATAGAACATCTAAATAATCGCCTGAGTTACACCTGAGGGCTGTCAGTACAAGGCGGGGAAATGTGAAGCTTACAAGTGTAAGTAAACATTTACCCGACGCAGCAATGGCAACGCTCAGGCATGAACTGTACGATTATTACTCGAAGATTTTGGCTACCACACCCGCGCCGACAGTCCGGCCGCCTTCACGAATCGCGAAGCGTAATCCTTCGTCCATCGCAATCGGTGCAATCAACTCTACGTTCATGTTTACGTTGTCACCCGGCATTACCATCTCAACGCCTTCAGGCAGA
>JAAELZ010000304.1 GCA_024226105.1 Pseudomonadota bacterium
AAAATGCGGCATGTCCGTTTCACAAATATGCAAATGGTGAGCGGCAACGCTCGCACTGACGGGCAGTTTATGATTTTGTGCATGTTCAATCATTTCCAGTGCCCGCGCCGATGAAAGCAGCTGAATATGTGCGCGCACCCCGGCGGTTTCGATGAGCGCCAGGTCACGCGCAACGGCAACGGTTTCGGCTGCTTCAGGAATTGAGGGCAGGCCCAACTCGGTGCTGAGTGCACCTTCGTGCACGCACCCGTTCCCCAGTAAGTACGGGTCGAACGGGGTTAAAAACACCTTGATGTCATAGGTCGAGGCGTATTGCATCGCGCGCCTGAGGATCAGGGTATCGGCAATAGGTTTCAGCGCATTGCCGACACCAACGCAGCCCGCCTCATCAAGCATTGCCATGTCGGTCAGTAGCTTGCCTTCCAGTTTGCGCGTCATGGCCCCGATTGGATGAATGCGTGCCAGGCCGGCATCACTGGCGAGGTCCTGTTCCAGCAAGGCGGTGGCCGGCATGTCGATCACCGGCATGGTATCCGGCGGGCATACCAGCCGTGTAATGCCGCCGGCGACGGCGGAGCGTAGTTCTTTTTCCAGAGCCCAGGCCGAATCAGCACCCGGGCTGCGAACCCGGGCGCACAAATCGATCAAACCGGGGCAGACAATTTTCCCGCTGGCATCAATTTGTGATTCAGCCTTAAATTCCGCAGGAGGTGCATCCAGTGCAATAATTTGCCCGTTTTCTATGTAAAGATTGTGCGCACCATCGCGTTTATTCTGCGGGTCAAGCAGGTGCCCGTTGAGAATTTCCAGACCACTCATTTTGCACCTCCGGACGAATGTTGACCACCCATCAGCAGGCTCATGATGGCCATGCGTACGGCGATACCGTTGGTGACCTGGGGCAATATAACCGATTGCGGTCCATCGGCGACATTTGATGAAATCTCAAGACCCCGGTTGATCGGTCCGGGGTGCATGACAATCGCATTGCTCGCGGCCAGCGCAACCCGTCGGGAAGTGAGGCCGAAACGATAAAAATACTCCTGCTTGCTGGGAATCTGCTGGCCTTCCATGCGTTCGTGCTGGAGGCGCAACATTAAAATGGCGTCGACACCATCAAGTCCCTTGTCCATGTCGTAACAGGGAACAACACCCATGGATTCTATTTTGGTTGGAATGAGCGTTTTGGGTCCAATCACTCGAATTTCTTTGACCCCCAGCACACGCAGAGCCTGTATCTGAGAACGTGCCACGCGTGAATGCAGGATATCGCCCACAATCGCAACCGTGAGCTTTTCAAAATCGCCTTTATAGTGGCGAATCGTAAACATATCCAGCATTGCCTGCGTCGGGTGCGCGTGTCTCCCGTCTCCCGCATTGATTACCCGCACATCGTCAGGCAGGTGCCTGGCGATTAATTCGGCAGTTCCACTGGCCCCGTCGCGTACCACAAACATATCAACATGCATTGCTTCGAGGGTGTATACGGTATCGAGTATTGATTCGCCCTTGCTGGTCGACATGCGGGAGGCGTTAAGATTAATGACATCCGCCGACAGGCGTTTGGCGGCAATTTCAAAGGTGGTACGGGTTCGGGTACTGGGCTCGAAGAACAGATTGACCACGGTTTTACCGCGTAGCAGAGGGACTTTTTTGATTTCCCGTTTGCCAAAGCTAATGAAGCTGTCGGCGAGGTCGAGAATCTGGGTCAGGGTTTCCCTGGAATGATTGGAGGTGGATAAAAAATGTTTTAACTGGCCATCAGCGGTGGTTTCGATATTCGTTTGCGCTGCGGAAGAGTTCATAGATCAGTGGTGTTGGTAGAGAGGGTCTTTAGTGCAAATTCGTTGTCTACGTAACTGAGTTTCACCTGTTGATGTGGTGCAAGGTGGATATTCATGCCGCAAACATCGGCTTGTATCGGAAGCTGGCGGCCTTCCCGATCCAGTAATACTGCCAGGCTGATGGATTTGGGGCGCCCGTAATCAAATAATTCGTTCATGGCGGCGCGGATTGTGCGCCCGGAATGCAATACGTCATCCACCAGAATGATATCCCGGCCTTCAATCGAGTCGGGCAGGTCGGAGGATTTGACCTGTGGATTGAGCCCGATTTGCGTGAAGTCATCACGATAAAAAGAGATATCCAGCATGCCGATTTGTTGTGTGTTTCCAAGAGCTTTGTGTAAATGCTGGGCAATCCAGGCGCCGCCGGAATGAATGCCAATGATCAGACTCTCCTCAATACCATCGCGTTTGCGCAAGGCTTGCGCCATGCTGTCGATCAGGCTGATGATGTCAGGGTGTTTTAGCATTTTAAAGCGTGTTCAGTACTCTGCCGAGAAGTATAACAAAATTAACTGACTTCGGTTGGAATCTGGCTCACGAAGATTTCGAAATTCGCCTGCTTTCGAGTCGAATACTCTACGGCGAATATATTAATTTACCCTGACTATCGTTAAAATCAGCGTTTCGTTTTTAAAACCTTAGGCGCGTGCCCGAAAAACTATTTATTAAAACATTTGGCTGTCAGATGAACGAGTATGATTCATCACGGATGGCCGACCTGCTGGCTCAAACCCATCAAATACAATCAACTGTTGAAGAGGGCGATGCAAATGTTTTGTTGCTCAATACCTGCTCAGTGCGCGAAAAAGCGCAGGAGAAAGTATTTTCACAGCTTGGTCGCTGGCGCAAGCTCAAGGATAAAAATCCCGGGCTGGTGATTGGCGTTGGGGGCTGCGTTGCCAGCCAGGAAGGCGAGATGATTATGCGTCGGGCGCCGTATGTGGATATCGTATTTGGCCCGCAGACATTACATCGTCTGCCCAAAATGCTGGATGAAGTGCGCATAAAACGCGTCAAGGCACTGGATATCAGCTTTCCTGAAATCGAAAAATTCGACTGTCTGCCACCGCCTGAAGTCGAGGGTGTCAAAGCCTTCGTATCGATCATGGAGGGTTGCAGCAAATACTGTAGTTTTTGCGTGGTGCCGTATACGCGTGGTACCGAGTTCAGTCGTCCGTTTGACGATGTAATCACCGAAGTTTATGAGCTTGCGGGGCAGGGGGTTCGTGAAGTAAACCTGCTGGGCCAGAATGTGAATGGCTACCTGGGCAAAACACATGACGACCAAACCATCAGCTTTGCTGATTTGTTGCGTTTCGTTGCGGCCGTTGATGGGATTGATCGCGTGCGTTACACCACCTCTCATCCCTTGCATTTTGATGACAATTTAATCGCGGTATATCGGGATACACCACAACTGGTTAGCCACTTGCACCTGCCGGTGCAGGCGGGAGCGGATCGAATTCTGAACCTGATGAAACGTGGTTATTCAGCCCAATACTATAAAGATGTGGTGGCCCGTTTGCGTGAGGCGCGCCCCGATATATCCCTTTCGTCGGATTTCATTATTGGTTTCCCGGGAGAGTCGGACGATGATTTTGAGCAGACTATGGCTTTGATCGAAGAGATCGGCTTCGATCAATCCTTTAGTTTTATATACAGCCAGCGACCCGGAACACCGGCCGCAGAGTTGCCGGATGATGTGCCGATGGAAATTAAGAAATTCAGGCTGGCTCGCCTGCAGGCCCGAATCAATGAAATGGCGTCAGAGATAAGCGCGTCCATGATTGGGTCGGAACAAGTGGTGCTGGTTGACGGGCCTTCAAGAAAAAACCCGGATGAACTCACGGGAAAGACACAGAATCATCGCTCGGTTACTTTTACCGGGGCGTCGGACTGGATTGGGCGATTTGTCAAAGTCAAAATCACACAGGGTTTTGTTAATTCCTTGCGTGGCGAGGCCCTGGGCCCGGTGGAATCAGTGAATACGGAGGTTGTCTAAAACTTGAAAGCAGCAAAAACCGGCGTTAGTTTTTCACTCAGTCCACTCGATAATGCCCGTCTGGCGGCCATTACGGGTGAGCGAGATGCATTTTTAACACAGATAGGTGAGTATTTTGACGTTAAGATCAGTCATCGTGCCGAAGTGTTTTTTATTGAAGGCGATGATGAAAATGGACATGCGGCCGAAAATGTCATTACGGATTTGTATTCCGGCGCCGGAGGTTCCACAGGGAAAATCGATGCGAATACGGTGCATATGGCGCTGGTAGGCAAACACAAGTATGCGGGAAACTCGGCATCTTCGGTGATCAAGATACGTAAACACCATATAAGCCCCCGTAATGTTGCGCAGGATCTGTACCTGCAGCAAATATCCGCTAAAGATGTCTGCTTTGGTATTGGCCCGGCGGGAACGGGTAAAACCTATCTGGCGGTTGCCTGTGCGGCAAGGGCGCTGGCCGAACATGAGATTGAACGAATTATCCTTGTGCGACCGGCGGTTGAAGCTGGTGAAAAGCTGGGTTTTCTGCCCGGCGATATTGGCCAAAAAGTGGATCCTTATCTGCGACCCCTGTACGATGCTTTATTTGAAATGCTGGGTGTGGAACGTGTTGGAAAACTAATTGAGCGTGGCGTCATTGAATTGGCACCCCTGGCATATATGCGAGGGCGCACCCTGAATGAAGCCTTTATTCTGCTCGATGAGGCACAAAATACCACGATCGAACAGATGAAAATGTTTTTAACCCGTATGGGGCAGGGTTCAAAAATAGTTGTTACGGGTGATACTTCGCAAATCGATTTGCCCAGGCATATTGGTTCGGGTTTGTTGCATGTAGAGAAAATTCTGAAAGATGTTAAAGGTGTGGGTTTTACTCATTTTTCGGCTAAAGACGTGGTACGTCATTCACTGGTACAACGTATTGTCGAAGCGTATGATGCCGAGCAAAAGTGACGCGAGCCCCAGACATTAGTAAGTAGCAAAATGATTAATGCAGCTGATTCTTCTGGCTATTTGCAGTTTGCTTCTGAAAGTTTGTGTATTCCTGCTGAGAAAGAGTTTATAAAATGGATTAAAAAAATCACACAACTAACAGAAATTAAACAAAATAACATTACTATACGTCTGGTGGATGAGGCTGAAAGCCAGGCGCTGAACAAGCAGTTTCGGGGCAAGGATCGGCCAACGAATGTATTGTCTTTTCCTTCTGAAGTGCCCCGTGATATTGAGCCGGACTACCTGGGTGATATCGTGATTTGTGTGCCGGTCGTTGAACAGGAGGCGCGTGATCAGAACAAGGTTCTTAACGCACATTGGGCGCATATGCTGGTACACGGCCTGTTACACCTGAAGGGATACGATCATTTAAACACGCGAGAGGCGGAAGAAATGGAATCTCGGGAGAAGCAGATTATGCAGGCCATGGGTTTTCCGGACCCTTATTCGGATTAGATGATGGGCTTATGTTCATATAAAGGAGTTTATGCAGGATGTGGTGAGTATCACGAACCGCATCAAAACTCTGCAATGATGCGATACGTGCCTCACCGCATTCTACGCCTGGCCGATTTGTTTTGATGTCTTCGAGGCTCAAATTAGGTCTAATTAGCCTGCTGGCGGGCGTTATATACCCGTTTGGATTTGCGCCGTTTTCGTGGTGGCCGTTTAGTATTTTGTCGGTGGCCATCATTTTTCATACCTGGAATCGGGTAAATCGTGCTTCAGCATTATGGTCTGCTGGTATTTATGGCATGGGCGTTTACGGCGTAGGTGTTTCCTGGGTTTACGTCAGCATGGTTAATTTTGGCAATATGCTGCCGCCGATGGCTGTTTTCGCAGTGATATTGTTTGCCTTTTTCCTGTCCCTTTATTTCATTGTTCCGGTATTTATTTTTACCTTTCTCGCTCCGAGATTAAGTCAGGGTTTTCGTTTAACCATTTTATTACCTGTTTTATGGGTGAGCTTTGAGTGGTTGCGTGGAACGCTATTCACGGGTTTTGCCTGGTTATATCTGGGGTATACCGGTGTTGATACCTGGTTTTCGGCCTGGGCTACAATTTCAGGGGTTTCGGCTGTGAGCCTGATATTTGCATTTCTTGCAGGCTTACTTGCCTATATTTATCGATATCGTGGAGTTGTTTATCTGAAGTCTGCACTGCTGGTTTTGGTGCTGGTGCTTGTTTCGTGGGGTTTGCATTTTGTACGGTGGGCCGAGCGCTCGGGCGAGCCGTTTAATGTCACCTTAATTCAGGCTGATATTTCTTTGTCCGAGAAATGGCAGCCGGAAAACCGTGAAAACATTATGCAGACGTATCTTGCGGCGTCGCGCGCAATCGAAGAGGCGGATTTAATTGTGTGGCCTGAAGCCGCGCTGCCCATGCTACTTGATCAGGTTCCAGCATCTTATCTTGGCGATTTAAGGGTGCTGGATACCAGCCTGGTATTTGGCGTTGTGGAGCGTAAAATCGAAGAAGGCAAGGAACGGCTATTTAACAGCCTGGTGGTGATGGACAGGCAAAAAGCGATCGATGAACCTCTGCAGTCCTACCAAAAACGGCACCTCGTACCCTTTGGTGAGTTT
>JAAELZ010000305.1 GCA_024226105.1 Pseudomonadota bacterium
GCTCCAGGGTGAATTTGCCGCCAGCGGCACCAGCGTCTGGTGTGCATGGCGCGAGGGCGAATTGGAAACCCATTCTTCTTTGCTGGTCGGGTTCATCGGATAATCCATAAACCCGTCCGGGCCTCGTTTGACGCTTGACCATCGGTTATCCGCCGGCCGGTTGAGGCGAACGGTGGTTCCAAGAGTACCGCCCGGCACCTCAAGTGCACCCACCAGACAGGCCAGCAAGGTGCGCGCCCAGCAGCATTCATAGCCCCCCCAGCCATTATTAACCGTTTTTCCCAGTGAAATGGCCACGGGGCGATAGGGCAGGGTCATACCTTCGATCTCGATGGTTTCACCGACATGGGCGTGCTGCAGATACTGATTGGCAATGTCACGAATGACATTGGCTTTGACATCACAAACTTTCTCTGCCCATTCCGGGGAGTACGATTTAACATGGTCTGCCAGATGGCTAAAAGCCGGCTGGACTTCAACCGCCTGGTGATCCCAGGCCTCATCGTCCGCACCGTTTTCATGCCCGGAAACCGAAAATGTACCTTCTAGTGCCGGATCTATATTCAGCTTATCAAACGCGACGGCTGTTTTACTCTTCAAATCCCAGACCAGTGGTTTATTGCTCTTTATATCGCGCAGATAAAAGCCGTTTGGGGCGATCAGATAAGGGGCGGAAGTTCGATGCTTTTGAAATGGTATATCAAGCTGTTCGCGCCCTGCCTCATGCATCAGCACATGAATAAGTGCAAACATCAATGCCGCATCTGTCTTGGGTTTTATCGGCACCCACTGGGCTGAACAGGCCCCGGCAACTGAAAGATGCGGCTCAATCTGAATACGCTTCGCACCACGGTCGCGAGCATCCGCATGACGCTTAACACCGCAGACCCCGCCAGAAGCCTCGGTATTGGTGCCAAATGACAGAATCAATTCTGACAGGGGCGTATCAGGCGAAACCGTGAAGGCGCGATGCCAGAGCTCGCCATAAAGGTGTTCAGAATGGTAGCACTTTACGCCCTGGCCGCTGCCGAAACTCATATCTACCGGGCCCCAGGCCGAAAGAAATGCCGGAAAAGTGCCCATATAAGATGTGGGCGTGCCGCCACCGCCGAAACTGGCGGCCACACGCGGGAAACCGGATTCATCGTTGAGGCCATCGGCGCGGGCCTTGTTGAGCTTCTCGGCAATGGTATCAAGCGCTTCATCCCATGAAATCGGCACAAATTCCGGCGCTTCCTTTTGCCCTTTTTTGGGGTTACTACGCTTCATCGGGGTTAAAACCCGATTGGGGTTGTAGGTCTTTTGAATAAGCCCATAGGCCTTGACGCAAATCTTGCCGCCCGCGGGGTGAATATCTGCCGCCTTTAAATCAGGACGCACCTGGGTTGCGACCCCGTCGCGAATATCAACCTTCAGCAGATCAGGCCCGGCTACGCATTGATAACAATAAGACGATACGGTTTTCTGCGGCAGCTTGTTCAGATCGTCGGCCACGATCGTGCTGCTCAGGAGGGGTTAGCGCTTGCTACTTTTTCCGCTTTGGCTAATAGTCGTTGTTTGGTTTTTGTCACATTAACGACAAATCGCTCATGCTTACCAGAAGCGATTTCGTCAAGCTGATCTTTGGCAGAAACATCTAAAACAACCTTGCCACCATCCACTTCGACAATGGTCGCGGTGATGGTTACTTCCATGTCAAGCAGGGTTGGTGCGGTGTGCAGGATTGAAACCTTAAACCCGACCGAATCCTCATCTTCGCCAAGATGCTCAACAATCAGATCACGGCAGGTTTGTTCTATGTCTCGAATGAGTGAAGGGGTTGCATAAACACGCGCATCTTCGCCCATAAAATCGATTGTACGCTCCTTGTCGACAGTAAAAGAGCGGCTCACTGAGATACCCGCTGTAAGGGGTGTAGTCATTCAAAAACTCCCAAGTTTATTTATTCCTGATATCAAGAATAGTAATCTTCATTGCCCTCAAAAACAAGAAATTTTGACAGTCGATTTCCATCTATTGATCTTTGAGAATAAATAGATTAGACACCATATTCCCCAAAATCAAGAAGTATCAACCAGCCCCAATAATCCGTAAATCTTTCGAAAAAACACGCTCAATCAAGCTAATCATGCCTGCCTGTTTTATCATTCGACTGCGTTTGAGCTCAGGTAGCTGTTCTCGGCATCACGCTCCAGAAGGCCTTGTCGCTCAAGGTATCGGCCTATCCGTTTGGCGATAGTATGGGTTAATCTGGCCCATCTATCACTTGTTGGGGATTTGACCCACTGAAAACGCAGGGCTGATCCATATTTGTTATCTTCCACATAGACGCCATCCAGAAACAGCATGTGCAGGTGTACATTCAGGTTGAGCGCACTGCC
>JAAELZ010000306.1 GCA_024226105.1 Pseudomonadota bacterium
TGCCCGGTATATTTTCAACCACACGAATACTCACTACCGACAGAGCACGCGCCAGGTCTCTGCCGAGCCCAACAACCTGGCTGGCCTTGATTCCAGGAGACAGTTCGATCTCAAAGCGTGTTATAACCGGGCCGGGTTGCACGGTTTCAACCGTGATATCGATATTAAAATCCTTAAGTTTTTTAACCAGCAGCGAGGACATCATTTCCAACTCCTGCTTGGAATATCCTTTACCGGATTTTTGCACCGGATCGAGCAAGGCCAGCGGCGGCAATTCCCCTTTGGTCTCCGAAACAAATAACGGCATCTGCTTTTCGTCTTCAACGCGTTTGCTGAGTTTAGGAACGCTGATTCTGGGTGCAATTTTGGGCGGTGTCTTTTTCGAAATTTTCTCACGCAGGCTGGCCACAGATTCGGTACGTCGTTTGCGTTCCGCCGCACCCTTTATACTATCTTTATATCCGCCAAAATGCCCACCCAGTTTATTGATCAGCCTGAAGCCTTTATCGCCCAGCCAGTCCATCAATGAAAACCAGGACAGGCGCGTTACCAAAGTGACGCCGGACAGAAACAGGGCAAGCGCAATCAGGGTTGCACCTACCGCCCCGAATTTTGGCAAAATAATTTGATTGCTGATATCGCCCAGCATTCCGCCGGACACATAAGGCAGAGATAGCGGGTCCTGAATGTACAGATTGTCCAGCGTGGTAGCGCCGACCATGGCAAAAATAAAACCCAGTACAGGCGAAACAAAGGATGAAGCGGTAATGCTCTCGGATTTGATTTCGCGTTCGTCAATCAGGTGCCACGCCGCTGCGGCAATCAACACTATAAATAAATAGGCCATCTTGCCAAACACGTTGAACATCAAATCGGCGGTCCATGCGCCCACTCCGCCACCCCAGTTCTGCACAGGAACCTGCCCCCCGACATGAAATGGCCCCGGATCAGAGGGTGAAAAAGAAATCAGGCAGATAAACAGGTAAAAAGCAATGGCACCCAGAATCAACAGGCCACCTTCCTTAATGATTAAACTCATTCTGGGGGATTTACGCCGGCCTGCTTTGCTTACAGTTGTTCTGGTCTTTTTCGCTCGCGTTTTTACGTTAATTTTCTTGGAGTTCGCCACAATGTCCAGATTTCTGTTGTTTTGGTTTTATAGTGCCGGCATTTTATCATGTGCAAGCGTTTAAGATTCTATCTTCTACCCCCGGCTGTAAGTACAATTGCCCGTATCGATAATTCTCACGGTAAATCTCCAATATGTCTGACGTAACACACCATCCGCTTTTAATACTGGGCTCCGGCCCCGCAGGTTATACCGCCGCCATCTATGCTGCGCGCGCAAACTTGAAGCCTGTTCTTATCACCGGCCTGGAGCAAGGAGGCCAATTGACCACCACCACAGAGGTAGATAACTGGCCCGGTGAAGCGCAAGGCATTCAGGGCCCGGAACTGATGGACAATATGCTCGCACAGGCAAAACGCTTTGATACTGAAATCATCTTTGATCACATCACCAGCGTGGCCCTTGATCATAAGCCGTTTCGCCTCGAGGGTGATAGCGCAAGCTACAGTTGTGATGCCCTGATTATTTGTACCGGCGCCTCAGCCCAATACCTTGGGCTGGAGTCTGAAGAGGCATTCAAAGGCAAAGGCGTCTCGGCCTGTGCTACCTGCGATGGTTTTTTCTACCGTAACCAGAAGGTGGCGGTTATCGGTGGCGGCAACACCGCGGTTGAAGAAGCAATGTACCTGTCCAATATTGCTTCTGAAGTAGTACTGGTACATCGTCGCGATGAACTGCGTGCGGAAGCGATATTAATCGACCAGCTGATGGCCAAAACCGTCGAAAATGGCGGCAATATTACCGTCGAATGGGATGCCGTACTGGACGAGGTGCTGGGAGACGATGCCGGTGTCACTGGTATGCGTATTAAAAACGTGAAAGATGGTTCCACCACAGACCACGACTTGATGGGCGTATTCATCGCCATCGGCCATAGCCCGAACACGGAAATTTTTACCGATCAGCTGGATATGGCAGGCGGTTACCTGAGCGTAAAAGGCGGCCTGGAAGGCGACGCCACGCAAACATCCAAACCCGGTGTCTTTGCTGCAGGTGATGTTATGGATCACGTATACCGGCAAGCAGTGACCTCTGCCGGGACTGGTTGCATGGCCGCGTTGGATGCCGAACGATTTTTGAAAAATAACGGCCTGTTCTAAACCCGCCATGACTGACAATATCGATTTTAAGCAGGCCATGCGCGATGTGCGCCCGTTAAAAAAAGGCGCCACCGCCACCACCCCTGCTTTACGTCAGCCAAATCGCACACTACGCGCGCAAATTCAAAACAGAGCGCTACAGTCCGCCGCTCAAATGGATGAGACTGAGGCACGCCAGAATAACTCGTCAAATGGCGGGCAAAGCCATGAACCCGGGGACGACAAGCTGTTTTTTCTGAGAAACGGGGTACAGAAAAAAATCCTGCGCGAACTTAAAAAGGGTACGCGCTACCGGGTGCAAGACAGCCTGGATCTCCATGGTTTAACCCAGCTTCAGGCCCGGCATGAAATTGATGCCGCATTCCACGATCTTGCGCCGGATCAGCTGAATTGCCTGCTCATTATTCATGGTAAGGGATTGCATTCGACAAGTGGTGCAACACTCAAAGAGTTTACCGCTAGCTATCTGAAAACCCTTCCCGCGGTCAAAGCATATTGCTCGGCGCAACAGCGTGATGGCGGCAGTGGCGCGCTTTATGTGCTGGTAAAAGGTTAAAAGGAAACGGACTTTCAGGGTTTGGGCGCGGATAATTTGACTTTCTGCCCGTCACGAAACACGGTCATCTTGATGCTTTCACCCTTTTTGCGGCCTGACAGGTAGGCATAGGCGCCTTCGATGCCCGCTTTATTGAAACTAACGTCCTTACCGCCGATCGAAATAATAATATCACCGCCCAGTTTAATGCTTCTTCCGTTTATAGTTGCGGGAATCAACCCGGGCCGCAGGCCCAGTTTTTCGGCCAGGGATCCTGTGGCAATGTCCTGAATCAATACCGCATTTGGAAAAGGTGTGTTAATCGCCTTCGCCAGTACGTCACCCACCGGCTCAACCGAGATACCGGCCCAAACTTCACCGTGCTTAAGCACCAGGTCACGGGCCATATTGGAACTGGCAATAAAGCCAAAACCGCTGGTATCGGTTCTAAAGTGGCTGACGATTCCCATGACTTCACCACGGGTATTAAACATAGGACCGCCTGAATTGCCCTGCATAATGGCGGCATCCGTCTGCAGGAAATCGGTGTCTGCGACATTGAACGAGCCAGTATTCGCGGGACGACCACTAAAGTGACCTACCGTCAGGGTCTGCGACAAACCCGAAGGCGTTCCTATTACAATCACTTCCTCACCAATAGCCAGCGTATCTGAATCCCCAAGGGCCGCAACCGGTAACTCGGCGGATGGATTGACTATTCTCACCAACGCCAGATCCGCAAATGGAAATGAACTGATGGTTCGAGCATCGAAAGACTGACCGTTATTGAGATGAACCTGCATTTTGTCGGCCAGGTTCACCACGTGCGCGGCGGTCAGCACCAGGCCGGATTTATCAACGATCACACCGGCACCGTATCCATCAACTGAAACATCAACCACCTCAGCGCCTGAAAGCTGCTCCGCGTTCTGCGTGATTGTTATAGTCACCACGGCATCGTTGACGCGATCAAATAGCTCGCTAAAGTCTGTCGCGACGACTGGCAGAGAAAAAAGTGAACCCAGCAACAGGCAGGATAAGGCAAGCATTCTATTCATTGTTTTGATCCTTAGTAATACTCGTTTAAGAATAAA
>JAAELZ010000307.1 GCA_024226105.1 Pseudomonadota bacterium
GGCCAGATAGTCTTGTACGCTGCCTTTATTTATCTGCTGCTGAAAATCAATAAAAAAACCGAACGCTGGTTACAGACGCTCACTGCACTTTTTGGCGCGCTTGCCCTGATCAACCTGGTCAGTTATCCGTTTATCCAGAATCTCAATCTTTTTAGTGAAGGAAAACTCGTGCTCACGCCGGGTATACTGATTGTTGCAGTTTTACAATTATGGTTTTTCATTGTGATGGCCCGCATTCTGCGCGATGCTCTTGAAATAACCATGGGCCGGGCGGTCCTGTTAACCTTCCTGATTGTCAATATTGTACCGCTGGTATTGTCTTCAGTTATCAGCACCCTCGGCCTGAGCCCTGCCTCACTGGGCATCGGCAGCTTTAGTGGCAATGACTAAGGACAAGGCTGAAGACATCCATATACTGGGTATTGCCGGCACCTTCATGGCAGGCGTGGCGGCACTTGCCAAAGAAGCCGGCATCACCGTTAGCGGCAGCGACGCCAGGATATATCCTCCCATGAGCACCCTGCTTGAGGAACTGGGCATAGAGATAAATGAAGGCTATGAAGACACTGATGTTCTTAGCGGTAAAAAAATCGTTATCGGCAACGCGTTGTCGCGCGGCAATCCCGCTGTTGAATATGCTCTAAACCACAAACTGCCCTATACCTCCGGCCCGCAATGGCTGCATGAAAACGTGATAGCGGAAAAATCAGTGCTGGCTGTTGCGGGCACACACGGCAAAACCACCACCTCATCCATCCTGGCCTGGATATTGCAGGCCACAGCTAAAGGCCGCTCACCCGGCTTTTTAATTGGAGGGAAACCCGGTAATTTCGAGCGCTCGGCGCAATTGGGCAACAGCGACCTGTTCGTAGTGGAAGCTGACGAATACGATACGGCTTTTTTTGACAAACGCTCCAAATTTGTCCATTACCACCCGCAGATCGCCATTCTGAACAATCTTGAATTTGATCACGCGGATATTTTTACAAACCTGGACGCCATTAAAACGCAGTTTCATCATCTGGTTCGTACCGTCCCGAAAAGCGGAA
>JAAELZ010000308.1 GCA_024226105.1 Pseudomonadota bacterium
CAAATACCAGGAAAACAGCAAACGGATTGAGCCGAATCAACCTTAAGAACGATTCGTACAGGCAATCTGAATAAATCAGCGTACCATCCAGGTCAACATAAAGCGGCAATGATCGGGACTCGACAGACATCAACTAATTACCAGATGTACACCTGGACTAAGCATCACAGCAACAGGAAAAAGAATGGTAATTGGGAGCACTATTTTGCAACCGTATAAAAGCCCTCAGCTCAATTAATGAGATTATCATTGCTATAGATTTTGTGATCACATCATGAACTACGTCTGAAACAGGCGATGCCCAGGTTGCACCCGTAATTTCCATACCGGCGGCACAAAGCATATTTTCGCGTTTTAAAATGAGCCCGGGCGACTGTTTTGACATGATTCCTGGCCGTGCCGGGGCGAGGCGCATCTTTAATAAAAAGTGTACGGGCCCGGCTGACGCCGTATGCGTAGTTAAAATCGTTGAAAACAAAAGCCTGTGTCTCAATACAAAGAAAATTACAATGTACCATAACCCATCATTTTAAGTTGAATTGATGACAAATAAACCCTTGAGCCAGAATTTTTCTGATTCTTTATTGCACGGGCAAAATAGCTTATGCTGACCGGGTATTGAAAGCCAACAGAGTACCGGCCTGGCTGAGCAATGCAATCAAAACAGGAATCATCAAGCGTGAGGCCTTTAGTTCCACCTGGCTTTTTCCAGGTAATAACTCAAATGAACCTATGTATGTCGTGAATTGCATTGCCCCGAGCCTGGATAAACCTGTTTACAGAGCCCATACAGGATAATTTTCGAATGGATCAGCAGACAGGATTATAAAACGAGGCAAAGCTCTGTGATCAAGGTGCGTAATCCCGTTGTGTTGACTATAATAGCGACCCAATTTACTGAACATTGCTCTAACGACTGTGCAAACCCCAATACTCCTAATTATCCGAATCAAGTAATGCCAGCAAAAATCGAACCCTACATAAAAATTGCACGCTTTGACCACTGGTTTAAAAATGTGTTCATGGTGCCCGGAATACTGGTTGCGATGTATATTGATCCCTCTGTAATTGGATTTAAACTCGTTTGGCCCATTCTGATCGGGTTTATCGCAGCCGGACTGGTGGCTTCCAGTAATTACGTGCTCAACGAAATACTGGATGCAGAGTACGACCGCTTACATCCGGTAAAAAAGAATCGTCCGGTTCCTTCAGGAGATATCGTCATTGGTTGGGCTTATCTTGAATGGCTGGTTTTGGGGGGCGTGGGCCTTGCAATGGCCTACACCCTGGGCCAGGCCTTTTTTCTTAGTGCTCTGACATTGTGGATAATGGGTTGCCTGTACAATATCCCTCCTGTCCGAACCAAGGACAAACCCTATCTTGATGTGCTGTCCGAATCCGTTAACAACCCCCTACGCCTTTTATTAGGCTGGTATCTGACCGGTATTACTTTGTGGCCCCCACTGTCCCTGATATTTGCGTATTGGATGATTGGCGCATTCTTTATGGCTGTTAAGCGCTATGCTGAATTTCAACGCATAGGAAACCATGCAACTGCTGCGAGTTATCGCGCATCTTTCAGGCACTACAATGCCGAGCGCTTAATGATAAGTGTAGTTTACTACGTGGCGGCATTCGGTCTGTTTTTTGGGATTTTCTTAATCCGATATCGAGTCGAATTCATTTTAGGAATCCCCCTGATCGCCGGATTTATCGCCTGGTATATGCACCTTACTTTTCTTGAAGATAGCCCGGTGCAGTATCCTGAGAAATTGTATAAAGAACGCGGTTTTGTCAGCTATGCAATTTTCTGTACAACCGCTTTAATGGTACTTTTGTTCTGGGATATACCCTATTTGAGCGAAATTTTCTCAAAAACCACCCTCGGAAATTAGTTCACGCTATTTATTCCTCTGAAAAACCCATCCCGGGTCTACTCTTTATACAAGGCAGTTCGATCAGAGCGCCACTCAAAATAACACCGCGGAAGTACCGGGAATCTAAACCAGGGATGGGATAAGCTTGAGTCAGCAGTGTAGGCAACCTTAGCCCAGGGAGGGTATCCCCTCACAGGGCTAAAAATATCAGCCTGGCCTTTTTAAAAGCCAGGCATTGTCCGCGGTAGCGATTAGCTCAGCGATGCGAGCATTTCCTCGGCTTCTGATTTCAGATCGTCGCTGCCGGCTTTGACGACATCAAGCAAAAAGTCTTTTGCGATATCCTCCTCACCAAGTTCAATATACGCCTTCGCCAGTGCCAGCGCAGTATCGGGCTCATGCTGATTAATCTCTTCCACTGTACCTGTACTATCAGGCTCTTTATCCAATTGTAGATTCTGATCAGAATCCATTGAAAAATTCAAACTTTCTGAGGTATCTTCGTCATCGTTCAGAGCCGCATCTTCGCTGGAAGCCACTTTAAGATCAGGTTTTGATGCCACCGGGGCATCCTCCTCCAACAGATCCGCGAAATTATCCGTGTCACCGGTCATAGACAACTTAGGCTCGTCCAAAGAATCTTCTTCGACTTCTGCCTCTGCAAGATTTGCATCCTCTGTTTCACTGACGACTTCATCCATAAGCACTGGAATAGAGCTGTCGAAATCGTCTGCCAGCATTTCATGGCCGGGCACGAAATCCTGCGCCATCAGTTTTATTTGATTCCAGTCATTATCATCTTCGATATGTTCAGCAGAGGACTCAAACAAACGGGTAAAACCTTCAATATTTTCGCTGGCCTGATACAAACCAAGTAGCTTGATGACAACGGCACTCTGATTAGGATTGCTGGAAAGAGCCTGTTCTAACACTTCGATGGCCTGTTCTTTCCGATCGTAAGCCAGATAAACATCCGCCTCAGCAACGGGATCGACGTCAACGGTTTGTGTAGCACCAGTTTGTTGTCCAAACTGGGCAGAATCCATGTCCGTAAGAGAATCAAAATCTTCATTATCATCATCCAATGAGAATAATGAGGAATCATCCTGAATGGCTTCGCTGGCCATGAAGGATTCATCACTTAAATCAAATAAAGATGAGCCGTGCAGTTCTTCTTCCAGATCTTCATCCTCTTCGGGCTCGTGCTGCATGCTCCTGGTAGCAATATCTGCCACATCAGGTTCATTTTCGGCAACCTGGTTGCTCAAAGATTCGTTTCTCCCGTTAACACTATTTCCGTCTCTGCGGCGGCGGCGAAGCCCCAGTATTACCATCAGCCCTATAATCGCAGCACCAATGCCACCTAGCAAGCGCAGAAGATCAGAGGACAGGCCACCTAGCTTAGCGCTCAGCGCACTAAACCCGCTCATTAAAGAAGAAATCAGGCCCGCATCTTCCGACTTATCCGGAGCCGCCGCTCCCACAGGATTTTGTGGTTGCGCTTTGGTCTCCGCGGGCGCTGCCTTTTCCGGGTTAACTGGCGCCGGGGTAGCATCCGCAGCAGCCTGCGTAGCATCTATTTTCGCCTGTAGTTCTTTTTGCAGTTCAGCGATACGCGCTTCACTTTTCTGAATCTGGCTACGGTTTTCATCGTTCAACGCATCTATATAAGCGCTATCCTGAGCATCAATCTTAACGTCAGTCTTCGGGACACCATCTGATGCAGGCAAATCACCCAAAGATGCCCTGACATTCGCCAGCATGGTCGCAGTAGCCTGGTTAGCAGGCAGCTGTGGGCTGGCCGACTTTTTGGCTGCTGCTTCAGCCTGCATTTCAGGCGTTACCGGATTGGCATCCTCTTGGCCAATTGAAGTTGATGACTGGCCAAGGACTTCTTCGATATAACTTTTATCCGCTTCAGGTGCATCGGAGATGGCGACATCCAGCAACTGCTCGTAATAGGTTTTAGGCTGTTCCCCGGTTTGAATTGCTGGCGCAGCAGGGTCTTCAGCCACTATTTCGGGAGGAGCCGGGGTAACGGCTGTTTCTGTCGGCTCTAACTGGTTTAGCGCCAAACCCGGTTGGGTTGCCTGACCTCTTTCAATATTCGCATTGAGTGATTGCAAAGCATTGCTCTGTAACTCTAGTAACTGACTCATCCTGCTCAGTTGTGCTTCGAGACGTTCCATTCTTCCAGTAAGGACTCTGTTTTCACCACGCGCCGCTATCAGTTCTTCTTTGAATAAAATATCACGACCGCGTGAATCGCTTATTTCCTGCTTGATTGCCTGGGTAAAAGCCCCCAGTTCAGCAACAATCAACGCGAGCTGATCGTAGCTCTTCTGTTCATTCACTGACATAGCTTGCGTGTCGGCCGCGTTCATATGTCCTGATTCGGACGATCCCTGAACCAGTGCCGCTGAATTGCTTCCGCCGACGACCAGCGTAGCTGGAAGTTGAGTAGCGGTTCCTTGCATTTCAGCTTTTTTTGCCCCGGCACCGGTAAGCGGCCTGGACAGTTTTTTTACTTCCCTGATCGCATCAGATCGAGACATCGCCTTCATTTGTGCTTCGTCTGGAATTCTCAAGCGTGTGCCTTTTTCTACTCTATTCAAATTGGCGTCAGGAAAAGCTTCCTGGTTCAGTTTGTAAAACGCCATCCATGCCTGTTGAGTAGACACATCAGTGGGTCGATATAAGGCGGCTATAGCGGATAACGTATCACCTTCCATGACCGGTCGATA
>JAAELZ010000309.1 GCA_024226105.1 Pseudomonadota bacterium
AACGAAAGGGGAACGCCTGATGGGCCTGGCAAAACGCATCATCCCCTGCATGGATGTCGAAAACGGGCGTATCGTCAAAGGCGTTAAATTCGTTGAAATTCGTGATGCGGGCGATCCGGTTGAAGCGGCAATCCGTTACGATGAGCAGGGCGCGGATGAAATCACTTTTCTTGATATCCGCGCCAGTGCAGATAACAAGGAAACCATCGTAGACGTGGTAAAACGCGTTGCTGAAGAAGTGTTTATACCACTGACTGTCGGCGGCGGCGTGCGTGTGCTCGAAGATGTACATCGCCTGTTACACGCGGGTGCGGATAAAGTCGGCGTTAATACCACCGCGGTATTCCACCCTGATTTCATCACCGAAGCCAGCAAACACTTTGGAAACCAGTGCATCGTGGTTTCGATTGATGCCAAAACCGTAAGCGGCGAAGGTGAAACGCCGCGCTGGGAAATTTTCACCCACGGCGGGCGTGAACCGACCGGCCTGGACGCGGTTGAATGGGCAAAGAAAATGCAGGATAACGGCGCCGGTGAGATTCTGCTCACCAGCATGGATCGCGACGGCACGCGCAACGGCTTTAATCTGCCCCTGACGCATGCGATTACCGAAGCTGTGAGTATTCCGGTCATAGCCTCAGGCGGTGTGGGCAACCTCGATCACCTGGTGGATGGCGTACTAAAAGGCGGAGCCGATGCTGTGCTCGCCGCCAGCATTTTTCACTTCGGTGACTATACTGTACAACAGGCCAAGGCCCACATGGCGGCCGCGGGCATCGAGATGCGACTGTGAACGACAAGAAGACTGAAAATAAAACCACCGCCTGGCTGGACGAGATTAAATGGAGTGCAGACGGCCTGGTTCCTGCCATCGCGCAGGATTATAAAACCGGGCAAATTCTGATGATGGCCTGGATGAACCGCGAGGCCCTTGAGGCGACCGTTACTGAAGGCCGCGCAATCTACTATTCTCGTTCAAGGCAAAAGCTGTGGCGCAAAGGCGAGGAATCGGGGCACATACAAAGCCTCAGGGAAATCCGCCTGGATTGCGACAGCGACGTGGTTTTGATGCAGGTCGAGCAAATTGGCGGCATCGCCTGCCATACGGGGCGCGAGCATTGTTTTTACAAACGTTATGAGGACGGTGAATGGAAAAGTGTAGACCCTGTGATAAAAGATCCAAAGGAGATTTATAAATAGTTGGGGTAAAGCCATTCCCGTACCTTCCCACGTCATTCCCGCGCAGGCGGGAATCTATAAACACTTAAAACGAACGCATCTCCCATCTATGGATCCCCGCATTCGCGAGGATGACGAAAATATATGCCTGGAAACACCCTATTTAGACTAAAGTTCCATTGGTATCCGGAGCAATTACGCCTAGAATAGCGCCATGAGTAAACACATACTTGAGCAACTCGATGAAGTCGTCGCAGAGCGTAGCAAACAGGAACCGGATGTGTCCTATGTGGCGTCCCTGTTCGACAAAGGGCTTGAGAAAATACAAAAGAAAGTGAACGAAGAATCATTAGAAGCTATTTTGGCAGCTGAAACCGACGACCGGCAGGCTCTGGTCTCGGAAGTGGCTGATTTATGGTTTCATTCTATCGTGTTGCTGGCGTATAAAAATGCCAGCGTCGGTGATGTGGTATCCGAACTCGAACGTCGATTTGGCGTATCAGGTATTGAAGAAAAGGCATCACGCACCAAATAAAGAAACATGAACGGCGGTTTTAGGGTTTAATACCGCCCCCTGTCGCGCAAGTTTATAAAACGGGATGAGGCTTAATATCACCCGAATAATGTGTGAAACTTGGGCATCATTCCAGCTAAACTAAGCGGAATTACACAATTATATTTATAGAGGTTTTATTATGGGTTTAGGTGGCATCAGTGTTTGGCAACTTTTAATCGTTCTGGTTATCGTCGTGCTTATTTTCGGTACCAAGAAATTAAAGAATATGGGCGGCGATATTGGCGGCGCGGTGAAGAACTTTAAATCTGCCATGGGTGCAGAGGAAAAAGAAGAAGCAGACGCAGAAACAGAAGCCAATGCCGAAGAAGGCGAGGCGTCTGAAAAAGTCGACAGCAATACCACAAAAGAAGAAACTAAAGACGCCTAAGTCTTTGATCTAACACATTCCTCAAAATATGATAGACCTAGGCTTTTGGGAAGTCGCGTTGATCGGCGTGCTCGCGCTGATCGTTCTCGGCCCCGAGCGATTACCCGGCGTAGCCCGGACGGCAGGCGCGTGGATAGGTAAGGCACGACGCATGATGAGTGATATCAAAAAGGATATAAAAAGCGAACTTGATGAGGCCGAGCTGAACGAGCTTAAAAATATTCGCGATGACATTCAGCAAGCCGGTGATACCTTCAAATCTCAGGTCGAATCCGGCGAAGAAACACTTCAGAAGGAAGGCTCCACCATGGACACCGCCATCGCGGATGCACTGAACAAGCCTGCACCGGGCAAAACAACTGCAAAAGGAAAAAAGGCGACAAAGAAAAAAACCACTCGAAAAAAAGCCGGCAAGAAAAAGGTCAGCAAGAAAAAGGTCAGTAAAAAGAAAGTGGCTAAAAAAACAGGGAAAAAGACAGCAAAGAAAAAATCGACTAAACAAGTGGCCGATAAATCTGCCCCAACCCCTGAAACAGAGAAAACCAGCTAATGGAAGAAGGCTCACTAATTTCCCATTTGCTTGAGTTGCGCGATCGCTTATTGCGCGCGATATTGGCGATCATTGTAGTATTTATCCCGCTCGCGCTAGTCGCAAACGAGCTGTACGAATTCCTCGCCAAGCCTCTGATGGAACAACTTCCTGAAGGCACCAGCATGATTGCGACTGAGCCTCACGCTCCGTTTTTCGTACCCTTCAAGTTCGCCTTTGCCGTGGCCTTTGCGGTTACTATTCCCTACCTGCTTTATCAAATGTGGGCCTTTGTCGCCCCGGGCCTGTATCGCCACGAAAAACGCATGGTGTTTCCTTTAATGGTTTCCAGTAGCGCCCTGTTTTACCTCGGCATTGCTTTTTCGTATTACGTGGTGTTTCCCTTAGTTTTTAAGTTTTTCGCTAACAGCGCACCTGAAGGTGTCGCGGTGATGACCGACATCAGCTCTTATCTGGGCTTTGTACTTAAGCTATTTTTTGCCTTTGGCATCGCGTTTGAAGTGCCGATTGCGACTATTTTACTGGTTAAAATCGGGGTTACTACGCCTGATGCCCTGGCGCAAAAACGCCCGTACATCATTATCGGTGCATTCATTCTGGGTATGTTACTCACCCCGCCGGATATATTCTCGCAAACCATGCTGGCCATCCCGGTCTGGATATTGTTTGAAGCCGGTCTATTTGCTTCGCGCAAGTTCATCAAGCCGAAAGATGAAGACGAAGAGAACGAGGAAGCGGAGTTCGATATGGACGCTGAATTCGAAGCCGCTGAAAACCAGCTGGAAACGCTTGATAGCCAACCTGAGGAAGGACCTTAAACAAGTTCGTCATTTCGAGCGAAGCGCGGCAATCCGGATGTCTATGGCCCCTCACAACTATTGGGGCATCTCGACTATCCAGATTGTCACCTCACAACGCGCCTCGCAATGACTGTGAAATCTCGCTTCCTTAATTCCCCTCTTTAACAAAGAGGGGTTAGGGGAGATTTACACGCTATCCGATCACATCATGTTGTACGTGTCCGGTTAACATTAAAAATCCCCCTCTATCCCCCTTTTGCTAAGGGGGAGGTTGAATAAAGACTTTTACCGTTCCTTAATTCCCCTCTTTAACAAAGAGGGGTTGGGGGAGAT
>JAAELZ010000310.1 GCA_024226105.1 Pseudomonadota bacterium
CTGTTTATAACGAAAAACAAATTCAAGAATATTTCTCGCAAAATTGTGTTATGGAGCATGAAACCAGTTGTAAAAAAAAGCTAACAAGCCAATAAACGCTGACCGCAAAACATCGGCGGTATGCCAAATTAAGTGGTACGCACAAAATAATTCTAAAATTCAGCTTTAATCGTCCGCCCTTTCGCGGCAGGTTATCGTAACGTTATGTGTGAATGGCTGGTTTATACACAAAGGAGACATCTTGATTCAGAAGATGACAGGCAGCCACCGGCACAAAGGAGATACTGGCATCTAAAAACAAATACGGTACTCCCTCATCATTCCTGCCTGAAAACTATCGTATTGCTCTCTTAATCGGCGTATGAAGAGGGGCCTATAGACGGATAATACTGGAATTGTCGGAAAACTTTACACTTCCCTGATTTTTGTTTTTCTTTGCATAAACAATTGGATACACCCGTATACCGGTTATTTACCGCGATTTTCGCGCCGGAAAGGGGTTTTGGTGTCGGAAAACTTAAGACTATTGGTCTGCCCGGAGTTTTCCCAAAATAATCCAGTATAAACAACAGGTTATCATGAGATGCGACTCATTGTTACGCTTGAAACTCAGGTTTTTGCCCGATCTCAAGCGGGTTTTTGTCGGATAACCTTACACTTTTTACTCCCAGTAATTAGGTTGGTTATTGTAACAGCTTGAAAAGCAGACATAATTGCAGCAAGGCATAATTATTGCTTAAATATCCGCGAGCATTTTTCTCAAGTGGAATCACAGAAGAGGAGAGAGGGGTTAAAATGAAAAAGGCGCAACAGTGGAAAACACGCTTGGCGGCCTGTCTGCTGGCGGGGGGATTGGGGCTTACCGGCGCGGCACAGGCGACGCTGATAGACCGTGGTAGCGGTCTCATCTATGACGACGTATTGGATGTAACCTGGCTGCAGGACGCGAACTATGCCCATACAAGCGGCTACGCCACCGATGACACCGTTGGCAGGATGACCTGGGATAACGCCGTGGCCTGGGCCGGCGGCCTCAGCTATTACGATACGGTTAGGGCAACCACCTGGGACGACTGGAGGTTGCCGAGCACCGTGGATACCGGGATACAGGGTTGCCCTAGCACCGTCTCCTATAGCGGAGCCGACTGCGGTTACAATGTACTGACGGGCAGTGCCGCCACAACGGTGTACAGCGAAATAGCGAGTCTGTGGTATGACACGCTGGGCAATATAGCCCGGTGGGATACTAGCGGTAATAACAATCAACTCGGCTGGGGTTTGTCCAACACTGGCGCCGATGGCGTCAATTTCATGCACCTTAAAGGTGACCTGTACTGGTCGGCGGAGTACCCGCTCGATACTGACGACGGCAGGTGGAAAATCAATACCCGGACCGGCTTACAGCGAAACCAGATCAAAGACAACAGCACCAACTTCGCATGGGCCGTTCGTTCCGGCGATGTCGCCGCCGTGCCCGAGCCGGGCACGGTGGTGCTGATGGCGCTGGGCTTGGTGGGGCTGGGTCTTGGTCGGCGCAGAAGGTTAGCAGCCTGACCAGCAACCAGAAAGAAACAGAGAACCCCGGCACAGTCCGGGGTTTCTTTTTTCTGTTTAGCTAATGTCTGCAATTGGCACATTGCATGCGTTAGATGACTGAAGATGAAGGACTGCTATTGCTGGCAAGCAGTCATGGTAGTATCTTGAAACAAACACATAACAAGGTAAATCAACCTGACATTTTATTCGCTAGCGCTCTCAAAATGCAGGTTATTTGTAAGCGCCCCGTAAACCCCTACATTCCACCGCCAGCCAAAAGCTGCCACCGTACACGCTCCACTCATCACCTGGAGCTTGGTCGATGGAGGCATCAAACGAATCTCCCGTCACCCTCACGGCCCGACAACGTTTCTGGCTGGAGCACTTGAAAGCTTGCGATAACGGGAGCGTGTCGCTACGCGCGTACGCACAAAACCATGGGCTGTCTGCCCCCGCGCTGTACACCGCACGGCGGGACTTGAGGCGCCGGGGTGCATTGGGACCC
>JAAELZ010000311.1 GCA_024226105.1 Pseudomonadota bacterium
AGCGACCAGTAGTCCAGGTATTAACGACACTTGAATGCAATCCGCAAATAACCAGGCCAAATACTTTAAGGTGAACGTATGAAACAGTACTGGAACAAGTTTTTCCTAAAGAACGGGGGTGTCGTCGGTAGCTATCTGCTACTTGCGGTGGTGATATGGCTGGCCATATTTATTTTGCTGCCCCAATTTTTCATGTTTGATTTTTCGTTCCGCTTCAATTTGCCTCCCGCGGAATTAGGGGGCGCAAAAGATGTCTACACTTTGTCTCATTACAAATACATGGCGTTTGGTAGCGAGGAAGCGGGGCAAACGTATAATGTGGTCGACGTGTGGGTGTTTGTACGCACAATCTTAACCGCTCTTTTCGTTACAATGTTTGATTTGGCGCTCTGTTACCCCATCGCGTACTATCTTGCGCATGTGGCTAAAGGCAGCTGGGCGCGGCTGATGGTGCTTGCTTTAATTATCCCGTACTGGGTAAACGAATTGCTGCGCGCCTTTGCCTTCAAAATCATGCTTGGGACAACGGGTATTGTTAATACTTTTCTGCTCTGGCTTGGTGTCCTGGATCAACCCATTGATTTTATTTTTGAAAACTATGCGCTTTACGCAGGTCTGGGTTATTCCTTTATACTGCTGATGATCTTTCCGATCTATAACGCGGTGGAGAGCCTCGATGGCAATCAGATTGAAGCGGCGAGAGATCTGGGTTCTCCCTGGTGGCGAATCCACAAACGCGTGGTGATTCCTTATGCCAAAGCGGGTATTACCTCAGGGTGCACGATGGTATTCATGCTGACTGCCGGAGCGCTCGCTGCACCACAGATCCTGGGTGGCCCCAGCTCTCTATGGTTTACACAAATCATTTATCAGTGGTTCAACCAGGGCAATAACTGGAATAGAGGTTCGGCCTACGCTGTATTTTTGCTGCTCTCAACCATTGTGATCGTATTGGTGGTGATGAGAATATTTAAAGTGAAAATGGGGGAGACAGTACGATGACTTCCGAACGCCTGGGTAAGATCTTCCTGATCGGCTTCGTGCTGATGTTTTTCCTGTATTTGTTTGGCCCGCTCATCGTGATGGGCCTGTCAGCATTCAACAGTTCTGAATTTCCTCGCGTTTCACCCTGGAGTTGTTTTACCGGGGAGTGGTTTGAAGTGCTCAGACACGATACGGATTTAATGACAGGCTTGAAAAACAGCGTTATTATTGCGTTTGGCGTGGTATTCGTTTCGGTGCCTCTGGGGCTCGCGGGAGCCTTGATGTTAAGCCAGGTAAGCAACCGATTGCGACCCTGGTATTACACCATTGTGATTTCACCGATTTTGATTCCAGGCGTGGTACTGGGCATATCGACCCTGGTTTTCTGGGATCGAATGGCGAAAATGTTCGGTGCGGGCTATGACTCCATATTCTACGATGGCATATTTTTAACCATCATCGGACAGTCTACTTTTGCCTCGGCCTATGCGATGTTGATATTTCTTTCAAGATTGCAGCGTTTTGATGCCGTGCAGGAAGAAGCGGCACTGGACCTGGGCGCCACCAATGTGCAGACTTTTAAGCGAATATTATTACCGTTCTTAAAGCCGGCGATTGGCTCAGCCTGTGTGTTGGCCTTCCTGGCTTCGTTTGAAAACTACAATACAACGATTTTTACCATTGTATCAAAGTCGACCCTGACCACCGTACTGGCGAGTAAAGTACGCTACGGTATCAATCCATCAATATCTGCGCTGGCGGTGGTGATTATCATCATCACCTTGATTGGTGCCGTCTATTTTGAAATATTAAAACGTCGCGAAGAAAAATATAAGAAAGAAGTCGATAAACTGGCCAAGGTGGAATCTATGACCCGGGCTACAAAAGCCAGCCTCTGGGTGAATCCGGCGATGTACATTGCCACCATCGTATTTGTCGCCGGATTGGGCACGCTCTACTTTGCGGGTACGGTCGGAGTCGAAGAGTGTAAGGCAGCAGTTAAAGCACAAAAAGTGCGTGAAACAGAACTGAAGATTGAGTCATTTAAGAAGAAGCGGATGTTTAAGAGCGCTACTCCGGGTGAAAGTGCAGCACCGGCAAAAACTGCTCCGGCAGCAGAAGGTAAACAGTCGAACGGTGGCATGTTTGCACCAAGCAATCTGGAGAAGCAAAGCGGCTCTGGAAAGAAGGAACCCGCTTCGGGCGCAGAAAGCTCCAATAGTCTGTTTGCACCGAGTAATCTGGAGAAGCAATCAGGAACGAATTGATCAGCAGTGAGCTGTTATCGCGTGGCCGCTGTTAAGAATTAAAATGGTGTTCTGGAAAATCGCGCAAACTAATGAGTGGTCCTGTTGCCTGCCAGGCCACTCATTCACTCCAGGAGTAACCTGTGGGAACCTCTAATAAATCATGAATGATCATCTTGAAACCCTCAGTTGACCGCTGCGAGAAATGAATAAGTACCCCATACCATGTTCAACTGAGGAATTCAGGATCATCTTATTTAGAAAACTCAAACTCTGCGTTCCAATCCTTCGCATTAGCTAGCGTTCAATTGCAAGCGTTCTGATATGTGCCTTTAGCTGAGGGTAAAACTCAAAAAAGGTTTCCCGAATCTCGTTCTCATTACGCTGCAAATCCTCGATGGCATTGTCAAAGGAATTAGCAAAGCGGATGCGCCCGGCGACCCGGTCCAGTGATTCGGCGATGGATTCAATCTCCCGGTAACAACTAAACCAGTCATACTGAATGATTCTTTTCGTTACCAGTCGCATTTCC
This sequence comes from Pseudomonadota bacterium, assembly GCA_024226105.1. Taxonomy (GTDB): domain Bacteria; phylum Pseudomonadota; class Gammaproteobacteria; order Arenicellales; family Poriferihabitantaceae; genus JAAELZ01. The sequence continues at coordinate 2,764 of JAAELZ010000311.1, forward strand.
TCACCGGGCATCATCGATTGACCTGTGCTCAAACGCTGATAAAAAACCGTTGCTGCCTGCTCCGGTGTCCCGGCCTCAAAGTTGTCCCAGAAATTTATCAGCAGGTGGTCAAAATAGATGTCCAGCGCGATACCCGCGAAACGGCGTCTTTGTGAGCTGAACCGGCTTTTCAGATCAGTGATCAACGGATGCCGGTCGGTATACGAATCAACCGCACGATGATTTTGTAAACCAGCTTTTACCGACGGTGGCAGTGTGGCGAGGTCAAGGCCGCGTGCAAAATCACCCAGTAGATTGCCAACCGCCGATTCAACGGTGGGCTGTGACAAAACCAGGTGTGCAAAATGATTCATTTACTAAAACTAAGTTGTAAATCGGTAATGCCCACATGCTACACGGTAAACCCTGCGAGCTCCAGAGGCAGGAGAAAACCAATGTGAAACACCACCCACTCCTTGATCCGTCCAGTATTGTGGTCGGGTACTGGAAGCTGTTTTCAGGTTTGCTTTATTGCGTTGTGGGGACAAATTATTCTGTCAGTTGGCGAGATGCTCAAATATACTGCCGGCGATGGAACAACAGAAAATTACCCTGCGCGAAGAGTTAAAGGCGCATATTATTATCGCCTTGCCGTTGGCCGCAGCCTTTCTGGCGCAAATTGGGATGGCGCTGACGGATAATGCCATCGTCGGGAGGCTTGGCAGCGTTCAACTGGCCGCGATTGGCCTCACCGGGAACCTGCTATGGGAAATCCTCATTGTTGCCATATCCATTGTTTCTATCGTCGGGGTTTTGGTGGCCCAGTCATTCGGGGCAAAGCAGATAAATAAAATTGCCCACCATGTTCATCAGGGCATCTGGGTTGCGATTGCTTTAAGCATTCCGGGAACACTGCTTTGTTACAACGCCACGCATCTACTGGCTCTGACCGATCAGGACCCTCAGGTACTATTGCTTGGGAATCAATATCTGCAAGCCGCTGCCTGGAGTTTCCTGCCCGCGTTGCTGTTTACCGTTTTGCGCTCGTATACCGCCTCTTTGTCCCTCGCCATGGCGGTAGGGGTCATTACCGTCGGAGCACTCGGATTGAATGCACTTTTGACCTATGGCCTGGTTTTCGGGAAGCTGGGCTTTCCGGCTTTGGGCATCGTCGGGGCGGGTTGGGCTACAACGTCCGTAAACTGGGCCATGTTGCTGGCGATGATTATTTACACGGCTTGCAGCAAAGGGCTGAAGCGCTATCGCCTCTACCATGGTTTGTTTGATCTGGATCTGGCGGAATGCTGGCAAATTATCCGCCTGGGTTCGCCCATTGGAGGGTTAGCCCTGGTCGAAAGTGGTTTGTTTATGGCCGTGGCTATAATGATGGGTACCATCGGTGTGCACGCGCTTGCCGCAAATCAGGTAGTGATCAACGCCATCGCAACTACGTTTATGGTCTCGCTCGCCATCGGTGAGGCGGCGGGGATTCGTGTTGCCCATGGCATCGGGGCTGGAAATCGGGCTGAATCACGCCAGTCGGGAATCGTGGGCCTGGGCCTCGGGGTTTTTCTCGGTAGTTTGGCTGGCCTGGCCTTTATTTTTGGCTCACACCTGCTGACGGGAATTTTCCTTGATCTGGATGAGCCGGCGAACCTGCAGGTCATTGCCCTGTGTTCATCGTTGTTTGTGATCGCGGCGGCATTTCAGTTATTCGATGGCTTGCAGGCTATTGCAGTGCGCGCGCTACGGGGCATGAAGGATGTTTTTGTGCCGATGTGGATCGGTACGCTGGGATACTGGGTAGTTGGTATTGGGGGTGGTTATACGCTGGCCTTTGTGCTGGGTTACGGCCCTCAGGGGTTATGGTGGGGGTTGGCGATCGGGCTTATGCTTACCGGAATCCTGTTGCCTGCTCGATTCCTGATACTGTCCGGTAGTCGGGAATGAGTGCCTGAGCAGGGGCCGGCCTTTAAACTGGCGTATTGAGAGTTCAGTGCCTGGTACTATGTGCAGTGCCGTGTCATCAGTATGCTTTTGACCCCTTAGAATTGAGCTAGTACAATCTCGTAGTGATGGCAAAGGTGGCGGCTGAATCCAGCGTTCAAATTGAAGATGATCGGGTGATCGTAACCGAATGGCGATTTCCTCCGGGCGCTGAAACCACCTGGCATACACACAAATATGATTATATTGTGGTGCCGCAAACAACAGGCAGCTTACGCATTGTCGCCAACGGGGGTGAAACGATTTCCCAACTGGTGGCCGGCCAGTCCTATTCCCGGCTTAAAGGTGTGGAGCACAATGTGATCAACCACAATGAGTACGAATTTGTTTTTATAGAAATTGAATTGAAATAAGAAGGTTAAAACTATGTCAGATACAGAAACGGTAAAACATTATATTGGCGGTGCCTATGTTGAGGGTAGCAGTGGCCGGTTTGGTGATATTTATGATCCCTCGCAGGGCGTGGTGACGCGACAGGTTGCGCTTGCTTCCAAACAGGAAGTAGAAGGTGCGATCGCCTCAGCTCACACCGCGTTTCCAGCATGGGCAGCTACGTCTCCGGGGCGACGCGCACAGGTGATGTTTCGGTTTCGTGAGCTGATTCGTGAAAATATGCAGGAACTGGCGGTATTGCTTTCGGCCGAACACGGAAAAACGGTTGAAGATGCCAGGGGTTCAGTAACGCGCGGCCTGGAAGTTGTCGAATTTGCCTGCGGTATTTCACAATTATTGAAGGGTGAGTATTCTGCGGGTGTTGCCAGCGGTGTGGATTCCTGGAATATGCGTCAGCCATTGGGCGTTTGTGCGGGTATTACCCCGTTTAACTTCCCGGCGATGGTGCCGATGTGGATGTTCCCGGTGGCGATTGCCTGCGGCAACACCTTCGTACTCAAACCTTCGGAGAAAGACCCTTCGGTCGCGTTACGCCTGGCGGAATTGATGACCGAAGCGGGCTTGCCGGACGGCGTATTGAACGTTGTGAATGGCGATAAAGAAGCGGTGGATACATTGTTAACGGATGAGCGCGTACAGGGTATCAGCTTTGTCGGTTCGACCATGATTGGCGAATATATTTATCAAACAGGCACGGCCAGCGGCAAACGCGTGCAGGCGCTATGTGGCGCCAAGAATCACATGGTGGTGATGCCCGATGCGGATATAGACCAGGTGGTCGACGCAATCGTTGGGGCGGCCTACGGTTCTGCTGGTGAGCGTTGTATGGCGGTATCCGTCGTAGTGACGATTGATGATGCCAC
>JAAELZ010000312.1 GCA_024226105.1 Pseudomonadota bacterium
GTCGACGTCAATCTGTGAACCGGCATCAAACCTGGCAATTTGCTGTGCGTTACCAAGGGTCGGCAGGCTTAAGCCGTAGTTTTCGGGTTTAAGGAAAATGTTACGAAAGGCGATCAGTTTGGGGACGTAGTCGCTTGTTTCGCGGCGTAGCGAAAGATCATTGAAATGGGTGGATTTTCGCTTTGCGCCATTTTTCCTGATGGCACGCTCGATAGTCCAGCCGCCTGCATTGTAAGCGGCGATGGCATGAAACCAGTCACCATCAAAGCGTTGCTCAAGTTCGCCAAGAAATTTCAGGGCAGCCTGTGTGGAGAGCATCGGATCGCGCCTTCCATCGTACCACCAGTTCTGCTTCAAATTGTACAGTTTTCCGGTTCCCGGGATAAACTGCCATAGACCCGAGGCCGACGAGCGGGATTTTGCGCTGGTGATGTAGGCGCTTTCTACCGCAGGAAGCAGCGCTATTTCTGAGGGGTAGCCCTTCTTTTCAACCTCGGTCAGGATATAGGGCAAAAACCATTGAGCCCTGTCCACCATAAGGTAAAAGTGATCAGGGTTTCGAGTGAAGAAATTTTCGTAGTAAGCGACGCGTTTATTGTCCAGTTCAGGTAAATCAAATCCCTGGCGCAGGCGTAACCACAGATCATCAGGTGGATCCGAGTCTATGTTCGTGGTTACTGGCTTCTTTAGCAGAACCGTTGCAAACTGGCCACTATCCCGGTAAGTCGCGGGGATGGCCCCGGCCTTCGAAGAAACAGGAGTATCCTCATTCTTGTCTGGTGTTGAGGCGCAGCCGGCCAGCAGAAGCAGGCTCAGGAGTGAGAAGATCAGTCGATTCATGGTGGGTGTGATTGTATGCTATTACCGGCTCTAATCGGGGTTAATTAGGCCATTTTTACGAAACATCTGGTTTATGCCACGAATTGGCTGGCGTGTACGGTGCTCATTTTCAATCAGACCAAATCGCACGCAATCATTGCCATAGTGGCCAAAACCAATGCCGGGGAGGCCGCAATGCCCGCATCCTTAGGTAGTTATGCGAATGTTACTGTCTGTCAACGAGCAGTAGAAATCTCAGCCGGGTAAATCTGTAGAGAAAGTAAACTATTTCTCAGGTTCCATGATGTATCTAATTTGCCGGGCGTGAAACAAACTGGACAGCCTTCTTTCGTAGAAATCCTGAGTGTGGATGTTGATATTAACGGTTCTTTTAAACAGGGGTGCAAAAATCCTGTCAATCAGGCCTTTTCGATAGAACTCTATACTTAAGGAATTCAGCAGGAATCTAGTACTAGTGTCTGTGTAGAATGTTGGGACGGGTCGTTTTCTGGGCTGATTTTCCGGTGACACAAAATAGTACATGGAATACAGGCTAAAAAACCGCACATGGGTCGGATCTGAATAGCCGTAGACGTTCGAAAAATGCGGCACCACGATCTCAATTGTGCCGCCCGGCAAAATGATACGATGTATTTCGCGCATTAAAGCCAGAAACTCATGTACGTGTTCAAAAACATGATGGCTGTATATGTATTCGGTGCAGTTATCCGGCAACAGATCCAGCGGTTTATTCAGATCTGCGACCAAATCTACGCCATCAACTTCCAGATGATCAACCGTGTAAAAATCGCGACGGGGTCGTTGGCCGCATCCCAGGTCCAGTTTCAGGGGCGTGCCTGAAGCGATATCGTTTTTGAGGTTCGGGTTGAGTATTTTCATGAAATTAGTGCTTCCCTGAATGGTCGGCAAATTATACCTCATCCCGGAGGCAGTGATTCAGCTGTCCGTTGGCTGCTATCTGTTTTTGAATCAGGCTGATTTAGAGGTCGGATTCATCCCCACAAGTGGGCTACAATCGATGCATAACATTACACAGATGATTCATGAGTAATTCAATTGAAGTTTCCCAGATGCGGCGAAACTACTCCGATGAAGGCCTTTCGCGCAACACGTTGCCCGATGAACCCTTTACCCTGTTCCAGCGCTGGTTCACTCAATACGTTGCGCTGGATATATTCGAGCCCAATGCCATGGTGGTTGCTACGGCAAGTAAGAATGCAGCGCCTTCTCAGCGTACGGTATTGATGAAAGCCTACGATACGGATGGGTTTGTTTTTTATACCAACTACGGAAGCCGCAAAGCCGAGCAAATCAGACAAAACGACCAGGTCAGCCTGATTTTTCCATGGATTCCACTGCATCGGCAGGTGATCGTGGAGGGTATTGCGAGCAAAGTGTCGACGGCGGAATCACTGAAATACTTCCTGAGCCGTCCACGTGGCAGTCAACTGGGTGCCTGGAGCTCTTCGCAAAGCAGCGTGATCACAACGCGTAGTGTGCTGGAATCCAGGCTGTCGGAGATGAAGCGTAAGTTTGAAAAGGGTGATGTCAGCCTGCCTTCGTTCTGGGGTGGTTATCGTATCAAGCCGCATCGCATCGAATTCTGGCAGGGGCGCACACACCGCTTACACGACCGCTTTTTGTATACCCTGGGTGAAAAAGACGGTTGGGATATTAGCCGCTTATCACCCTGATTCCATTCTGAGGAGAAAATAAACATGAGTAAAAGTATTAAAGGTACGCAGACGGAAAAAAACCTGGCTGTTTCCTTTGCGGGCGAATCACAGGCGCGAAATCGTTATACCTATTATGCCGGTGTTGCGCGAAAGGAGGGCCTGGTACAGATTTCGACCATTTTTGAGGAGACCGCCAACCAGGAAAAAGAACACGCCAAGCGCTTTTTCAAATTTCTCGAAGGCGGGGATCTGGAAATCACTGAAACCGTTGCTGCGGGAAAGATTGGTACGACGCTGGAGAATCTGATTGCCGCAGCCGAGGGTGAAGAGCACGAGTGGGAAGAGATGTACCCGGGTTTTGCAAAAATCGCCCGGGAGGAGGGCTTTGAAGAAATTGCGGCAGCATTTGATGCCATCTCCGTGGCCGAAAAGCAGCACGGGAAACGCTATCGCAATCTGGCTCAAAACCTGAAGGAGGGCAAGGTGTTTAAACGCAATGGTAAAGTTGTCTGGCGCTGTAGAAACTGCGGTTATTTGCATGAGGCTGACCAGGCACCGGATCTTTGTCCTGCCTGTTTGCATCCACAGGCGCATTTCGAACTTTTAGGCGAGAACTGGTAAGCGGGAGGTGGCAGGTGTTTGATATTCGGCCAGATGATGGACAATAAACCCCTGCGATTTCGTGAAGCTGAACGGCGCGATATTCCCCATCTGCTTGAAATGCTGGCGGATGATGAACTCGGAAAACTTAGAGAACATGTCAGTACACCCGTTAATGAGTGTTACCTCTTGGCCTTTGATCAGATTTGCCGGGACCCGAACAATGAGTTGATTGTGGTTCAACAGGGCCGACAAATTGCTGGAATGCTGCAGTTGACCTTTATTCCTTACCTGACACATAAAGGCTCCTGGCGCTGCTTGATTGAGGGGGTGCGCATCCAAAAGGCTTATCGCGGCCTGGGCCTGGGAACCCGTTTTTTCAAATGGGCGATTTCGCGGGCTGGTGAAAGAGACTGCGCCATTGTACAGCTTACCTCAGACAAGCGGCGGCATGACGCGCTGCGTTTTTATCAAAACCTCGGTTTTGAAGCCAGCCATGAAGGTTTCAAAATGAAGTTGAGTGAAGAATAGTGTCTTCACTATTGCAAAGAATTAGAGACAAACTACCTGGCGGAGGCAGTTACGTTTCAAATCAGGGGGCAGACCCGGAAACGTTAAGCGATACTCAACAGCAGTTCATACGCTGGAACGCGCAGCGCCTGGGAATATCGCCGGAAGAAAGTAAACAGCGATACTTTAGCTCCTGGCGAGCGGTAAAAGGCGGGCATCGAAGGGCGGATTATCGTGCTTTTAACGAGATGTCGCATGACTTGTATCAGGTGTTTTTCAACGACGATAAATCGGAAATATATTCAGCCTACGCATTTCACGGCCCGATGCATTTCCTGCGTATGCTGTCTTATTCTGATCCTGCGTGGGCTGAAGATGATGCTGTTATTCGTCATTTGAGCAGCTATACAACGGTCGATATACTCGATTACGGTTGTGGCCTGGCACAGCACTCACGAGCGCTCGCTGATTTTTTGCAGGACAAGGGCATTCGCGTTAAGTTGATTCTGGTTGATATCCCGACCATTCGTAAGGAGTTCCTGCTCTGGATGGGCGTGGAAAACAAGGTCAAAACAGTTTTTATTGATAGCAGTGAGTTATCGCCTGTTCCTGACTTGCCTGCAGCAGATATCTGTATTGCAACGGAGTTTTTTGAGCACGTTTATGATCCTTTGCCTTATTTCAGGAATATAAATAAGGCGCTACGCGAAAATGCCCTGTTGCTGACGAATATTGCGGATCACAAAAAGGAATTTATGCATGTTTCCCCTGATCTTGCGGCGCTACGTGCCGAAATCAAAGTGCTGGACTATGACGAGCTGGTGCCGGATCAGCTTTTTAGAAAATGAGCGCTAGCATCAGGCTATTGATGTGA
>JAAELZ010000313.1 GCA_024226105.1 Pseudomonadota bacterium
CTGGCCCGCAGGCGAAATTCGGCCCTGGGGCGGTGAAATTGTAAGATTGGCTTGATGATTTTAAGGAGACGATCGAGTACAAAGCGGGTGTCTGTAGCCGTCACGTCAAGGCTCCGGACATAGTCATGCAAGCTGTCTGCTTTGAAGGTACCTCCACCGCCCAGCAAAGGGTAGCACAGGCCGCTCCAGTCGCTGCCCGGTAGCGTAACCGGCGGGCCCTGGGCCCGGGCAGCGTTGGGCAAACGGTCGCGGATACAGGCCTGGTAGGCCCGCCACTCTTTTTCAAGAAGACCAATAGCGGCCAATTTGACAACCATCAGTAATTCAACCGTGCCATCGGTTCTAATGGGACGAACCAGGATGACCCGGTTCCCGCCCAGGCCACGGCTGAATTCATTTTGAATAACCACCCGTTTGTAATCGGCAAATATCTTTTTTAAAATTTGCGCTGCTTCAAGGGGTAGATTGAAGCGCCGCAGGTTTTCAATGACAACAGTCATCATACTCTCCTTATTGGACTTTTGACATCGTGAACCTAACTCAGCGCGAGTTGAGCCAGAAAAGCACATTACCAGTCACATAATCGAGCCATTGTCAGGGGCTACTGGCCTTCTTTTGGCCCTTGACGACTACTTTTCGACGTGGACGAGGGGGTAGTCTCGTACCTTTGCTTCGTCCAGGCGAATTACCCCGTCGTTTGGGCGGTTGGGCAGGTGTCCCAATCTGGCAAATAATTTGTCCGAAGTCGCGCTGAACCAGGGTGGGCGACATCCGTTGAGCCTGCATCGTTGGCAGGTTGCGCTCCCAAGGACGCGGGAAACTGCGGGCAAGGTGTCGTGCCAGCCACAACTGGGCATAGGCCAGGTGTGTCAGTTGCCACCACGTTTCCTCGCGTTTGTCGTCAGGTGTTTGGAAACTGGCCAGCAAGAGCTTCTGTTTGCCAAAGCGAAAAAAGTGCTCCATATCAAAGCGTTGAGCATAGGCGTGATAGATATCCAGTAATCTCAACTGCTGACGTTGCTTGCCGATGACGATTAGCCACAACGGACGCTGAAAGGCTGGCTGGCCCTGCTCATCGTAGAGTACGATGCGCACCAGGGTGAAAGGATGGCGATGCATAGGTATCCGCTCTGGTTTGTGCTTGCCACGCATCAGCATATTGTACCA
>JAAELZ010000314.1 GCA_024226105.1 Pseudomonadota bacterium
ACATTGGGCTGGTTGACCTTGGGGTAATTGATCTTTTCATCGGAGATGATCACATCCGATCGCGTGGCCCCGCCCCGGGCCGCAGCCCCGTATACCTGGGTTTGGGCGGCGTTGCGTTTTTCGTGCAGTACGGCCGATTCGGCCAAAATGATGGCAGCGGTGATCACACCCTGTCCGCCGGATCCTGAAAATACGAGTCGATGGCGTTGGCTCATGGTTCTGTGTCCTGTTATTTATGGGTTCATGGCCGATTGGATGATGCCCTCGTATTGGGTGCAATACTCGGGCTGTGTTTTTTCAACGAACACACCGCGCAAAACTTTGTCCGCTCCGGCGTTTTTGGCCCCGATGCGGGCCGTATCGGTTTTAAACAGATTCATCATCTCAACAGCACTGCCGAGTTTGTTCTTGCGACCAAAGTAAGTGGGGCACTGGCTCATGATCTCGACCACGGCAAAACCGGGATGGCAGATGGCCTGGGCAACCAGTTTTTGAATCTCTTTGGCATGGTAAGCTGTGGTGCGGGCCACAAAAGTGGCCCCGGCCGCCTGGGCCAGGGCCACGATGTCAAAGTTTTGATCGATGTTGCCGAACGGGGCCGTGGAAGCAAGGGTGCCGGCGCCGGACAAGGGCGAAAACTGCCCGCCGGTCATGCCGTAGATCCTGTTGTTCATCACGATGGCGGTAATATTGATGTTGCGCCGGGCCGCATGGATAAAATGGTTGCCGCCGATGGCCAGTGCATCGCCATCGCCCATGGGCACGATCACATTCAGTTCGGGCCGGCTGAGCTTAACGCCGGTGGCAAAGGCCAGGGCCCGGCCGTGCAAGGTGTGCAGGGTATGAAAATCCAGGTATCCGGAAATACGCGATGAACAGCCGATACCCGAAGCCATGACGATCTCGTTTTTGTCCAATCCCAGATTTTCAACCGCGCGCACCAGATTGTTGAGCACAATGCCGTGGCCGCAGCCGGCACACCACATATGCGGGAAAAACCGCTCGCGAATATAATCTTTGATCATGGTTCAAACCTCAATATTAGTTCAGGCCAAATCCGGCCCGGGTCAAAAGATGCCATTAGGCTAAACGCCTCTACCGCTGATCACCCGCAACTGGGCTTTGATATCCGTGGGCGTGATCAGCACACCGTCCAATCGATTGGCCAGAAACACACGTTCGGGATCAGCCACGGCCGAACGCACCATCTGGCAGATGTGGCCCGTGTTCATCTCCACAACCACCACATTTTTGGCTGCAGCGCACTTATCGGCCACAATATCTGCGGCAAAGGGCCACAGGGTCTGGAGCTCCAGCAACCCGATGCGCTCGCCCCGGGCACGCAGGTTTTCGGTCACATGCAAGGCCGAGCGGGCTGCCGAGCCATAAGAGATCAGCACCAGATCGGCATCGTCCAGATAGTATTCTTTATAATGGGCCATCTGGTGCACGTTGTTTTCGATCTTGTCCACCAGATGGCGGATCAATCCGTGCACCACCTTGGGATTGTCCGAGGGAAAGCCCCACATGTCATGGTAAAGGCCGGTGACATTGTAACGGTGCACCCCGCCAAAATCGCTCATGGGCAGCCGGCCGTCTTCACGCGGCAGGTAGGGGTGGTAATCCACGCCTTTTTTCACCGAAGTTCTGAGCCGCTCCACCAGCTCAATCTCACCGGGCGCCGGGATGGTCAGCTGCTCGCGCATATGGCCCACCACCTCATCGAACAACAGGATCACCGGGGTGCGATAAGTTTCTGCGATGTTAAAGGCGGTCACGGTCATGGCAAACACGTCCTGGTGGTTGGAAGCGGTGAGCACCACCATGGCATGATCGCCGTGGGTGCCCCAGCGGGCCTGGTTGACATCGCCCTGGCTGACATGGGTGGGAATACCGGTAGACGGCCCGCCGCGCTGGACATTGACCACCACACACGGGATCTCGGCCATGATCGCATAGCCCAGGGCCTCTTGTTTTAAGGAAAAGCCCGGACCGCTGGTGGCGGTCAACACCTTGTGACCGGTCAGGGATGCGCCGATGATGGCGCACATGGAAGCGATCTCATCTTCCATCTGGATGAACTTGCCGCCTTTTTGGGGCAGCCGCTTGGATAAAAGCTCGGCCACCTCGGTGGAAGGAGTAATGGGATAACCGGCATAAAAATCCAGGCCGGCATACAGGGCCCCTTCCACGCAGGCTTCATTGCCTTGTACGAACTTCACCGTTGATGTTGTCATTTTACTGTTTCCACTTGTGTTTGGGTCTTCGTTACTTGGATGGCCAGATCCGGGCACCTGAGTTCGCAGAGCATACAGGCGATGCAATCTTCGATTCTGACGACCTCGGATTTATCCTTGTGATTGAGTTCCAACACTTGTTTGGGGCAGAAAGCCACGCAGATGCCGCAGCCTTTGCACCAGTCCTTGTCGATGGACAATTCAACTTCGGCGGTTTTATTCATTTGCATACCATTCCATGGGTCAAGAAAGTTAATTTGCTTCCAGCAATCTGTGCTTTGGTTCTAATAAGGGTTTGGGTCAGATTGAGCTCCTGAGAGAGGCGCATATTCAAAAAGAATGCCAAGGTTTATTACAAAACTCAAAAATGGCGCTAAGGTTATAATTTCAATCCGAAACCGCATGCTGTAAACACAATTTACTTCGTCATTTTAAAATATTATGAGAGAAGTCAGGGGGCCGTCATCATGCTGCTGCCAGGATGGGATTATAAACATATGGATGTGCAAATGCTCCAAAATTGACCAAAAGATCAAATATACGGTTTGGATAGACCAGATGCCGGATTTATTAACCTAATATCGAGTTATTTCTTATTCAATCTTGAATATTCCATTCAGTTTTGTATAATACTGTATCCTGCGTATTATGAGCTATGTCTATCAACGCATGGAAAAAATCCCAGGAAGGCCAAAGAATATGAAGGATAGTGATAGTGCTCCCCCTGAGATCAACAAACTGATTCATAAACCGCCTCGAAACTGGCGCAATTTCAGTCAGGCTTTAATCGATGCCAGCGGCAATGGCCTTCTGACTGTGGATCAAAGCGGGATTATTTTCCTGGCCAACAAGGTGGCCTTGGAGCGCTTTAACGTTCAAGCCGGGATGTCTCTGGAGGCTGCGCTGCCGGAATTATGGCCTATGGTTGCCAAAACCCTTGCCGATGGTCAACGCCGCATGGAAATATCAGTGCATGTGGTGGATAGGGAGTATTTGACCCGGGTCAGCTCCATTGTGTTGGAGGGAGAATTGGTTGGCGCCATCTGTGTTTGCGAAGAGCGTAGCGAGTTGGAGAAGGTGGCCAGGCAGATGCGCTCCTTTCAAGAGATGACCCGGGAGTTGGATGCGATTATCGATTCCTCCAGCGATGGTCTTTTCGTCTGCGATGCTCAGGCCAATGTTATCCGCATCAATCCGGCCTCCGAGCGGATCCATAAGATCAAAGCCCAGCAAGTGGTTGGCCGGAACATGGTTGACTTGATCCAAAGCGGATTTATTGATCGTTCAGCTGCATTGGAAGCCAGTCGCAGTAAAAAGGCGGTAAGTCTGCTGCAAACCAAGGATAATCGCAAGTTGATCTCCACCGCAATTCCAGTTTTCGATGATCAGGAAAATCTTATTCGTGTGGTGGTGAGCGAGCGGGATATTACTGAAATAGACACCTTGCAGCGCATGCTGGAAGAGCAGGAAGCACTCAAGGACCAATTCCGGAACCAGATCATGGAGATGCAGCAGGCCGACCTGGAAGCACGTCGGATCATTGCGCGCAGTCCCAGCATGGTCAAGGCGCTGCAGCAGGCGCTCAAGGTCAGCAATGTGAACTCTTCTGTGCTGATTACGGGTGAATCCGGTGTCGGCAAGGGGTTAATTGCCGACTTGATTCATAAGAACTCAGGTCGGAGCGATAAACCGCTGATTAAAATCAACTGCGGTGCCATTCCCGAAACCCTTATCGAATCAGAGCTTTTCGGATACGAAAAGGGCGCATTCACCGGAGC
>JAAELZ010000315.1 GCA_024226105.1 Pseudomonadota bacterium
ATCAGATCAAGCGTTGTTCGGCGCCCTGTGTCGGGCGCATTTCCGATGAAGACTACGCAGAGGATGTTAATCAGGCGATTGCATTTCTTGAAGGGCGGGATGAAACCCTGGCCAGAAATCTGGTAAAAAAAATGGATGTTGCCTCAAAGGCGATGGATTACGAGTTAGCCGCTGTTCTGCGAGATCGGATCGCGGCTTTAAAACAGGTACAGGCGCGGCAGTATGTCAGCAGCGGCAAAGGTGAGGCCGATATTATTGCCCTGGTGCTGCAAGGCGACAAAGCCTGTTTTTATGTCAGTTATGTACGCCATGGCCGTCACCTGGGCGGGCGCCACTTTATCGAGATAAATCGCCTTGACCTGCCAGCCAGCGCCCTGATGCAAAGCTTTGTGACACAATATTATCTGGGCGAAACTGCGCCCGATGAAATTATCCTCAGCGTAGAACCGGAAGATGTTGAGCTAATTGAATCTGCTCTGACAGAACAACTCAGTACTTCGGTTAAACTAAAAAGCCGGGTACGAGGGCATCGCCTGCGCTGGCTTAAATATGCAAAACTGAACGCAGAAGATCGCTTGCGCCAGCACTTGAGCGAGCGCACCACTTTAAACGCGCAATATAACGCGCTGGTTAAGGTGCTTGGCCTGGAGCAACCGCCCGTGCGCATGGAGTGTTTTGATATCAGTCATACCGGTGGTGAGCGTACCGTTGCGTCCTGCGTGGTATTTGATGAAAATGGGCCGGTCAAATCAGCGTATCGGCGATTTAATATAAAAGGCATTGAACCGGGTGATGATTATGCCGCGATGCGCCAGGTATTGATGCGCCGTTACCAGCGCCTGATCGAAGAAGACGCCATGCTGCCCGATTTAATCGTCATTGACGGAGGCAAAGGCCAGATGACCCAGGCACTGGAGGTGATGGCCGAATTGCAGCGTACAGATGTGCCCCTGCTGGGGGTTTCAAAGGGGCCCGAGCGCCGCGCCGGCGAAGAAAAACTGCACCTGGCTTATGCAAAGAAAGTAATGAGCCTGGAACACAGTTCACCGGCCTTACACCTCATTCAGCAAATCAGGGATGAGGCGCATCGTTTCGCCATTACCGGCCACCGCGCAAGGCGCGCAAAGAAAATGACCGAATCCCCCTTGCAGGGTGTCGAAGGCATTGGCGACAAGCGCCGCCAGGCTTTGTTAAAATATTTCGGTGGCTTGCAGGCGGTAAAAAATGCCGGCGTAGAAGACCTGGCCAAAGCCCCGGGCATCAGCCCGAAACTGGCGCAACGTATATACGAGTTATTTCACTAATGAGAGGGGACACCAATTCAAAACATTTGGCCCGGCCACCGTGTTCATGAACTTCAAAAACACCCTCAACGTGATACTTGCGCTGTGTGCAGGGTTTTCCGTCAGGCACTGGGTAGAGGCAGATGCGTCAATACAGTTAGGTTTATTCATTTTTGTTGTCATCGGCTGGTTATGGGTTAGTGAAGCGGTCAATATCAGTGTTACCGCACTTCTGGTTCCGGTGCTGGCCGTCGTCAGCGGGCTGTTTCCGGTCAGGGAGGCATTTGCCAATTTTGCCAATCCGATCATATTTCTGTTTATGGGCGGTTTTGCGCTGGCTGCGGGTTTGCAAAAGCATCAACTGGATAAGGCCTTTGCGAAGAAGATTTTGTCCTTCTCCGGCGGGCGGCCGTTTCCGGCCATATTGTTGTTATTTATTACCACGGCAGTATTGTCGATGTGGATCAGCAATACCGCAACCGTGGCGATGATGTTGCCCCTGGCCTTGAGCTTGCTGGCGGGACGAGACCCCAAAAAGGATACCTCGCTGTACCTGTTCGTGTTACTGGGGCTGGCCTATTCCGGAAATCTGGGAGGTATCGCAACCCTGATTGGCAGCCCGCCTAATGCGATCGCCGCATCACTGATGGGGCTTAGTTTTCGGGACTGGCTGAGCTGGGGCATTCCCATGTTCTTGCTGATGTTCCCGATAATGGTGGTTTTGCTTTACCTGATGTTTCGGCCAAGGTTTGGCGAGTCGCTTCGATTAGACTACCAGCCTCAGCCAATCAACCGGCAAGGTGTTACGGTGTTGGTCATATTTGGCCTGACGGCCATGGGATGGTTGTTTAGTACGCCTCTGGCGGCGCTATTTGGCATCGGTTCCGGCTTCGACTCAGTAGTGGCCGTTATGGCTATTTTGCTTCTGACGGGCAGTGGTGCACTTAAATTCAATGAATTTGTAGCGAAAACCAACTGGAGCATTTTAATTTTGTTTGGCGGTGGCCTGACGTTGAGCGCCGTATTGCAGAGCTCGGGCACCAGTGAATGGCTGGCCGGCCAAATCAGCACTCAGCTGCCCGCTGACAACAGCTGGTTATTGTTACTTATTGTTTGCCTGTTTGTCATTTTTTTAACCGAGCTGGTAAGCAATACGGCGAGTGCTGCTTTATTAATACCATTGTTTGTCGGGGTGGCGATAGAACTTAATCTTTCCGAGGTTGCAATGGCGGTGGTGATCGCGCTGAGCGCATCCTGTGCCTTCATGCTGCCGGTTGCGACGCCACCGAATGCCATTGTGTATTCCTCGGGTTTTGTGCCACAAAAGAACATGCTCAGGGCAGGGCTGTTACTTAATCTGTGCTTTGCACTCCTGATCGCTACGATTGGCTGGTGGTGGATCGCCTGATTTATTTGTATTGGTACGGCCATACTGTAGATGGCTGAGCCAACCCGCGCAAAATGGCGAATATCGCAGCCCATAGCCATTGAGGGTGGAGAACCAGCCGGATGGCCAGCCAAATTCAAAAAGGCTCGAACGGTCGTGTATACTCATAAAGAACGGTCATTCGTTCATCTTGGCTGTATGGGAAGTGTCGATCTGCTGCCAGCTTTGATTTGACCTCCGTGGTAAAACTACATCGTGATTGTTAAGGAGATATTGTGAGCACACAACTATTTGCAATATATGCATCCGCTGTTTTCCTGCTGTGCCTGACACCCGGGCCAAATAGTTTGTTGGCGATAACAAACGGGCTGCGATATGGTATGCGCAAGACATTTTTTTCAACTCTTGGTTGCGCCACCGGGTTGGTATTACTGATCGCGCTTTGTTTGTCGGGTTTAGGTGTGCTCCTGGCTGCATCCGAGATAGCCTTTACGGTGATAAAGTGGCTGGGAGCGGCCTATCTGATTTTTCTGGGTATATCGTTGATGCGAACGAAATCATCCCTGGCGGATGCGCCTGGTGCTTCGGGCCTCCGAAAAGATAAATCTAATACCAGCCTCTTTTTTCAGGGTTTCCTGATCGTGGCTACAAACCCGAAAGTGTTGCTATTTTTTACCGCTTTCCTTCCCCAGTTTTATGTGCGTGATCTACCGTTTTGGTCACAATTCCTGGTTCTTGCCGGTACGTTTGTAGCAATAGAGATGTCGGTGGAGATGTGTCTTGCCGGGTTCGCCGGGAAGGTTTCCAGCTTTGCCGGGGCGGCCGGGCGTTTCCGGGTAATTAGCAGCATAACCGGCGCTTTGTTTGTTTCTGCCGGTGCGTTTCTTTTGACCATGGAGCGACCGGAATAAGAGTAAACACTATAGCCCGAATGTCCTTATATTGGGGCAAATACCAGCACCGGCGAGAAAAATATTAGTCGAGCAAGATATGAGTATCCGATATCCGTTGAGTTGTAAGCCACTGGTTAATGAAATTCCGCTAAAAGCTGTTCACAAAGGATTATCCTAAAATCCTCAGTTGACCGCTATGAGACATTAATAAGTATATGAATAACAATA
>JAAELZ010000316.1 GCA_024226105.1 Pseudomonadota bacterium
CGCTTCCACGTCGGATGAGTGCAAGCTGTTCATTGATATTCGGCATATTTTTTGTCATGATTTCTTCGGTGATGGCAGGCCATATAAACGCAAGCCACAATTACACATAACCAGCCTTTGACTTTCAGGTCAAAAATACTGATAATTCGCGCGCAAGAAGCAAGTCGTTTTCGCCTTCTATAATAACGTAGTAAACAACAGAAAAAGCTTTGATACAATCAATATGCTCACCGGGTAAGCGCGCTTATCTGGTAGATGACAATAAATCACGCACACGGAAAGTGATCAAATGCTCAGGCTCTTTGCTCGTAGTCGTAATGCTATGTGCGCTCAGCATCTGGACATTTACGCCCGTCTCTGAGGAGGCGAATTATAAGCCAGTTCAGGTTAAAAACACCATTCCCAAAAACGCCCTTGAATCTACTGCGCGTTCTACCCCTGGCGCCCCCCCGGAGCAAACCGCCGCGGAAAATGTCGCGTTGCCAGCGTCGCTTGATGATCAGCCCGATTTACAGACGATTGAACCTGATTCAGGAAAAATAGTTGAAATAGCCAACACACTCTCCGAGCCGGAGCCGGCCAAAACAGAATCCATACGCAGCCCTGTTCCGGCCAGTAAAAATACCCCGCTCCCACTTGAAGTATTTGCCGGTCCTGCTGATCCGGTCACGGTGGATCAGGCGGCATCGAACCCGCTGGATATTCCCGCTGAGGCTGTGGTCAGCTTACCGACGCCTCGCTCCGAAGACAGTGTAGAGCCCGGCCGTGTTGAAACCTTCAGCATAAAATCGGGCGACACGTTGACGCGCATTTTTTCCAACGCTAAGTTACCCATTTCCCAGGCAATCAAACTTTCACGCAACAAAGCCGCTAACCAACTAAACCGCCTGTCTATTGGAAAATCCCTGCGCATCTATTTTGATGAAAACAGCCAATGGGAAACGCTGGAGTACGATACCGACAAGTTAAATACCTTGATCGTATCCCCGGACAAAGGTGAATTTATCATCACCCGGCACGAAAAACAGGTCGAGTATCGAACCTTTACCGCGCGCGGCTCAATTGAATCAACGCTGGGTCTGGCGACAGAAAACGCAGGTGTGTCTGCGGGCGTTACTCAGAAACTGGTTGAAATCTATCAATGGGAAATCGATTTTGCACGAGATATCCGCGTGGGTGATACCTTCTCGGTGGTTTATCAGAAAGCCTATGTCGATGATGAGCTGGTCGCTGACGGCTCGATTCTTGCCGCCTCTTTTACATCAAGGGGACGCACTATCGACGCGATTCGTTACACCGACAGTGTGGGCACAACGGCTTATTTTCAGCCGGACGGATCAAGCCTGCGCCGCGGGTTTTTACGCACCCCGGTTAAGCTGGCGCGCATCACCTCCGGGTTTGGTAAGCGTAAGCATCCTATTCAAAAAATCTGGAAGAAACACCTGGGTGTAGATTACGGAGCCAGCCGTGGTACCCCAGTTTTTGCCACCGCCGATGGCGTGGTCCAGTACTCGGGCAAAAAAGGCGGCTACGGCAACGCGGTTATCCTGCGCCATGGCGGAAAATACACCACGCTCTACGCGCATATGTCCAGGCTGGGAAAAGGTATACGCTCTGGAAAACCCGTGACACAAGGCCAGGTGATTGGTTATGTCGGGCGCTCCGGATGGGCCACCGGCGACCATTTGCATTATGAGTTCCGGGTCAATGGTCAACATAAAGACCCACTCAAGGTTAAATTACCTAAAACCCTGCCGCTGGCCAAAAAGGAAATGAACGCATTTTCCGACCAGGCAGAGCCTTTGCTCGGTACGCTGACTTCCCTCAAGGCGGCGCAACTGGCTACGTTGGACACTAAGGAAGCTCGGTCCACCTTATAAAAACCAAAGGTCTCAGACACCATTGATATAAAATCAATCGTGTCTGAGACCTTTGGTTTCGATAAACTCAGGGCTTATGAACTGTGCAGATATTTATTACATCGGCCTGATGTCCGGCACCAGCCTGGATGGGATTGACGGTGTACTGGCGCGATTTACCGGCGGCAATATCGAGGTTCTACAACAGGCCGGGGTTGACTATCCCGACTCGCTTCAAGAGGCCTTGCTCGCACTGTTCCTGCCAGCCGACAATGAAATTGAACGTATCGAACAGGCCTGCCAGCAGCGCAATCATCTAGCACTAAACGTTATTGAGCAGCTGTGTACCGGCATAGATCGCAACGCGGTGGTAGCAATTGCCGACCACGGCCAGACTATTCGCCATTTCCCCAATGCTGATCCGGCCTACACGCTTCAGATTCATCGAGCTGCGGAACTGGCCGAACTATCCGGCATCGACTGTGTGGTGGATTTTCGCAGTAAAGACATCGCCGCTGGCGGCCAGGGCGCGCCACTGGTACCCGCTTTTCACCAGGCTTACTTCAGCGATGCACACCGGCACCGGGTAGTCGTCAACATCGGTGGGCTCGCCAACATCAGCCTGCTGCCACGCGGCACCGAAAACACCTCAATTGGTTTTGATACCGGCCCGGGAAATACCCTGCTGGATACCTGGTGCCAGCAACATACCGGCACTCCCTACGACATAGATGGACAATGGGCTGCCGGCGGACAGGTCAACCAGGCACTGCTGTCTGATTTGATGGCGGATGAGTACTTTCACAAGGCACCGCCCAAAAGCACCGGCCGGGAGTATTTCAACCCGGCCTGGTTGCAGAATAAGCTCACAAAAAGTGATTACCGATCTCTTGACGCCGCTGACATACAGGCCAGCCTGACCGCACTGACCGCTCATTCTATTGCACTTGGCATACGCCAGGCCTGTGAACTATCGGGCATAAAAACCGACAGCACACTGCAAGGCGTGTATGTCTGTGGTGGTGGCGCCTGCAATCAGTTCCTTATGCAACAGCTGGCGTCACAAATCAGCGTACCGGTAAAAAGCAGCTCGGAATTGGGCATTCCTCCCAAACTGGTGGAGGCTACAGCCTTCGCCTGGCTCGGAAAACAGGCTGTGGACTGCCAGGCCGTTGATTTACGGCGTACTACCGGGGCCCGCCACAGCACTATTCTAGGCGCTCTCTACCGGGCATGAAAATAGGCTGGAAAACACATTCCTTATCCACCTTCCGCTCGGCATTCATGCTGTGCCTGTGCTTAACGCCTGCTAACGTTTCCCATGCCGACTTGCCGGCAAAGGTCGGTAATACTGTCCTGCCTTCACTGGCACCGATGCTGGAAAATGTTCTACCGGCGGTAGTCAACGTCTCGGTAACCAACATTTCTCAACAGCCTGTTGGTTTGTTACAAGATCCTTTTTTGCGACAATTTTTTGATTTACCCGGAACCAACCCGGTCACTGAGAAGAATGCCGGCTCGGGTGTCATCCTGGATGCAACAGCCGGGCTCATTGTTACCAACCATCATGTTGTTGAAGACGCGCAATCGATTTCTGTCACACTCTACAATGAGCAGGAATTGCAGGCGGAAGTGATCGGCACCGATGATGCAACCGATCTCGCGCTGCTGAGAGTGCAATCCAGGTTTTTGCAATCCCTGCCACCGGGTGATTCCGATGCCTTGCGTATTGGAGATTTTGTTGTCGCCGTGGGTAATCCTTTTGGCCTCGGGCATTCAGTAACCTCGGGTATCGTTAGCGCGCTGGGCCGAACCGGCCTTGGTATCGAACACTATGAGGATTTCATTCAGACCGATGCATCGATCAACCCCGGCAACTCCGGTGGTGCGTTGGTTAATTTACGCGGGGAACTGATCGGCATAAATACGGCCATCCTGGCGCCCGGTGGAGGTAATATTGGTATCGGCTTTGCAATTCCCATAAATCGAATACAATTGCTGACCGCTCAATTAATTCAATATGGCGATATTAAGCGCGGAATCCTGGGGGTTGTCAGTGAAGATTTGCCTCACGAATACACCTCTTCAGAAACGGCGACTACCCGCAAAGGAGCGCTGATTACCCGGGTCATTCCACGCTCACCCGCGGCAAAATCAAACATAGAGCCCGGTGACATTGTGGTGCAAATCGGCGAACAGGCCATCGACTCCGCATCCGACCTGCGCAACACACTGGGACTGATTCGCGCCGGAAGCAAACGACGAATACGTTTCTGGCGCGGTGCTCAACTGAAAGAAATACAGGTTATCATTGAGGACCCGGAGCTACTGGTGGCTGACAGCGAACGAATATACAGACAACTTTCGGGCGCGAACTTTCTTGATATCACAATTTCAACGCGTAACGGGCCGCGCGGCGCCATACTCATTGCATCCGTTGATGCCGGCACACAGGCTGCGAAACTCGGCCTGAAACGTGACGATATCATCATCGCCGTAAATCAGAACCGCATCGAATCACTTGACGAGTTGCGTGCGGAAATTGAACAGGCCAGCACCCCGTTCTCGCTCAATCTAGAGCGCGACGGGCAAGTGGTGATATTGAAAATTTTGTAGGATACGGTATCCTGTCATAGACTGAGCCGCCCACCTCATTCTGCATCCACTGCAGGGCATCTCGAACAGCTCTGGATAAACCTGATTGAAGTTCAGCACTATCCAGGTTAAGGCGCCAAGCTAACGCAATAGTTCCTCTATTACAATAACTTGGCAACCAAGTTGTTAGCAGCACTGGACTCAAGATATACATTCATGACACTTAGGAGGTGCCCTGAATACCCGTAAAACTATTCCATAAGTAGGGCTGACACTTATCTCGTAATCGGCTAGATTGGCTGTGTTTATTATCCCGAGACTTCCCG
>JAAELZ010000317.1 GCA_024226105.1 Pseudomonadota bacterium
CCCGGCTGAGACACTCAACCGCATTTTGCTTTAAAATACCAACCCTTCCAGGCCTCGCACGCATCATCCATGGCAAGCACCATACTCATCATCGAAGACGAAGCAGAAATTGCGGATACTTTGCGTTATGCGGTTGATTCAGAGGGCATGCAGTCGATATGGGCTTCACAGGGGCGGCTGGGCCTGGCGGCAATTGAAGAGCACGAGGTTGATCTGGTTATCCTGGATGTGGGGCTGCCCGATTGCAACGGCTTTGAGTTGTTGAAAAAAATTCGATTGAGCAATGATCTTCCGGTGATGATGCTGACCGCGCGCAGCGATGAAGTTGACAAAGTGGTGGGGCTTGAGATCGGGGCGGATGATTATGTAACCAAACCCTTTAGCCCTCGCGAGGTGGTGGCGCGGATTAAAGCGATTCTTAAACGCAGCCAGAACGGTTCGCAGGTGCAGGTGAATGGTTTTGAACTGAACGAAACCGCCCGAAAGATAAAGTATCGTCATACTCCGCTTGCCTTGACACGCTCGGAATACATCCTGCTGACCACCTTGATCGCGCGCCCGGGGCAGATATTCTCGCGGCGACAGCTGATTGAGCATATCTGGTCGGATCAGCATCCCTCGGATGATCGCATCATAGATACCCATGTTAAGGCGGTGCGCGCGAAATTGCATAAAATTGACCCTGCTTGCATGCCTATCGTCACGCATCGTGGTTTTGGCTATGCGCTGGAACTGGATTGATAAGAGGCCGGGGCAGTGAGAATCAGTTTCAGTCTGCGTGCATTTGCGGTTTATTTCATCGTTCTGGCGCTGCTGGCCTGGTTCATTCTCGATGAAGCAACGGATCGGCTGAACATTACGCTTCGCCAGTCGGCGGAAAGCGTGTTGGTGGATACCGCAAACCTGCTGGCCACCACCCTGGAGCATGAGTTTGCCGATCAGACCCTGGATACCTGGGAAATTCAGCGCCTGTTTACCGATGCCTATCAACGCGAATTGAACGCGCAGATTTATAGCGTACATAAAGATCGTATTGATACCGAAGTCTATATCACGGATCGTAATGGCACCGTGGTGTATGATTCTTCCGGCGAACATACCGGGGAGGATTTTTCAGGCTGGCGGGATGTAAGGCTGACGCTTGAGGGCGAGTATGGTGCTCGGACCAGTTTTCGTTACGAGGATCAGATCGAAGACGAAGACCCCAAAATAATGGTGATTGCGGCGCCGATTTATTTTCAGGAGGAAATTGTCGGCGTGGTGAGTGTGGTCAAACCGGTGCGGATCCTGGAAGCTTTTTTGCTCAACCAGAGTTACCAGCTGAAAAAGTATGCCGTGGGCCTGTTGGCTCTGGCG
>JAAELZ010000318.1 GCA_024226105.1 Pseudomonadota bacterium
AGTTTTGATGTGTTATACGCCGAAGGTGAAACCTCGCCCAAAATGATGTCGGTCGGTTTGCATTGCCGCCTGGCGGGGCGACCCGGACGCGCCGCTGCGGTGGCACGCTTTCTCGACTATGTACAGCAGTTTGATCAGCTATGGTTATGCCGGCGTATTGATATTGCGCAGCACTGGATAAAGAAATTTCCTTATAGCGCGCAGCAGAATTGGACGGTATGAAGTTTAGCGCATCCCTGATGAACATGCCTAAAGCCGAGTTTGTCGCTACCTTCGGTGGCGTGTATGAACACTCGCCATGGATCGCGGAGCAGGCCTGGGAACAGGGCCTGAGCGTTTCACACGATAATCCGGGGGCTCTGGCGGAATTGATGTCTAACATCGTAAATACCGCAACAAAAGGGCAACAACTGGATCTGATTCTTGCGCACCCGGATCTTGCCGGCAAGGCCGCACAGGCAGGTGAATTGACCACAGAATCCAGCAACGAACAATCCGGAGCAGGCATTAATTTGTGCAATGCAAAAGAGTTCAAACAGTTTCAGGATTTCAATCAGGCCTATCGGGCTAAATTCAATTTCCCGTTTATCATGGCGGTCAAGGGCGCAAACCGGCACAAGATATTAAGTGCTTTTAAACATCGCCTCCCGAACGACTACGAGCCTGAATTCAAACAGGCGCTACTACAAATTCACAAAATTGCCCGATTCAGGCTTGAAGATATCGCGCAAGACACAGCGGCAGGAAAATCATGAGCAAACAACCTAACCCCTTTAAAGACTATATCGATCTGGCACAGCCACGCCTGGGCAGCGAGGTGGTGTATGCAAGCGATGATTTCTTTGCCGATAAAGCGCGAATGATTGACCCCGCCGCGCCGGTATTTATCGAAGGAAAATTTGATGACAACGGCAAATGGATGGATGGGTGGGAATCCCGCCGTAAGCGTGCTGTGGGTCATGACTACGCCATCATTCGCCTTGGGGTACCGGGAACGATCGCCGGTTGTGATATCGATACCACGCATTTCACCGGCAATTTCCCCCCGGCAGCCTCTTTAGAGGCCTGCGTCAGCGACAAACCGATCCCGGATGAGAATGCCTGGGTAAAGGTGCTGGATACCCTTAAACTCAAGGGCGACCGCCATCACTTTCTTAAAATCAACGACCCGCAGATTTATACCCACCTGCGTTTGAACATTTACCCCGACGGCGGAATCGCCCGGTTACGCGTCTATGGCAGGATTCAGCCGTCAACACAAGGGTTACAATCATCCGAATTGCTTGATTTGCTTGCGATGGAAAATGGCGGGCGGGCACTGGCCTGTAACGATGAACATTTCGGTTCTATGCACAATTTAAACGCGCCGGGTCGCGGCATTAATATGGGCGATGGCTGGGAGACCGCCAGGCGGCGTTTACCGGGAAATGACTGGGCGGTGCTCGCACTCGGTCAGGCCGGTGTGGTGGAAAAAATCGAAATCGATACTGCACACTTTAAGGGAAACTACCCCGATCGTGTTTCCATCCAGGCGGCGTATATAAAAGATGGCGTGACCGAGAGCATCACTACTCAAAGTATGTTCTGGGATGCACTGCTGCCAGAACAGAAACTTGAGATGGACAAACAGCATTATTTCAAAGATCTGAATACTCGTATCGGTGAAATTACGCATATTCGCCTGAACATATTTCCGGACGGCGGTATCAGCCGGGTACGCCTGCTGGGCCGTCTCAGCCAGAAGCCTTAGTCCTTCTTACTGAACAGGTTTATGAGCAGGCATATCAAACTCGATCCACTGCCCCTGAGCAGCGAGGCTTTTGCTGAATTTGGTGATGTCATTCAAACAGAGGGCGCCCGGCACTTTGAGATGAATGAAGGCAAACTCGAACGCTATTATGATCTGGCGAATATCGACGTAGGCGTAAATAGCGGCGGCAGGCCGGTGATGAGCATCGCCAGTAGCAGAGAAACTACCCGTTTACCACTGGACATCCGATTACTCGAACGCCACCCCCACGGTTCCCAGGCAATTTTTCCCTTATTCAAACAAAGCATGATCGTTGTGGTTGCGCCCGCAGGTGATGAAGTATCACCTGATAACATCCGGGCCTTTTACAGCAACGGGTCTCAGGGTATTAACTATCATTCGGGTGTCTGGCATCTGCCAATTATTGCGCTCGAACCCGGGCAATCGTTTCTGATTGTTGATCGTGGCGGGCCAAATCACAACTGTGATGAGCTGTTTTTTGATGAGGCTGATCGGATTCAGTTACTTACAATTGATCACTAGACACATAAAACCAGTTTTGATCATATTAGTCCAGCAACAAAATATCGGCTATAACAATTACGGTTTCTCCGTCATTGCGAGCGCAGCGCGGCAATCTAAATGGTTCCGATCGGGCTTTAGATTGCCGCGTCTCTACGTTCCTTGCAATGACCCGACTTTTTTAATGAATCTTAAACTAGATACCAATGCACGAAAGTAGCATGAAGGGGAAACGTCATGCCGTTCGTGGCTCACTCTTTCACTGTTTATGTGATCCTGGCCCGGGCGGCGATTCACGGGCATCAGAATATTTTGAAGACGGCCTGTTGCTGATCGAAAATGGTCGCATAGTGGAATACGGCCCCGCCCTGCCGGCTCTGGCCCGACTCCCTGAGAATACCCCCGTTACAGACTATTCGGGTAAGCTCCTATTGCCAGGCTTCATTGACGCCCATATCCATTATCCTCAAACGGATATCATCGCCTCCTATGGCGCCCAATTACTGGAGTGGCTCAACAAATACACCTTTCCAACCGAAGCCAGATTTGGCGATCCGGAGCATGCCGAAGAAGTCGCTGAGTTTTTTCTTGAAGAGCTACTACGCAACGGCACCACCACGGCGATGGTCATGCCGACCATTCACCCGGTCTCAGTTGATGCCATCTTCTCGGCTGCACAAAAACGCAATATGCGACTGATCTCGGGCAAAGTTCTAATGGATCGGAACGCGCCCGACAATCTATGCGACACCCCCCGTGAAGCCTACGAACAGAGCCGTCTTTTGATTGAGAAGTGGCACAAACGCGATCGTCTGTTGTATGCCATCACGCCCCGCTTTGCCCCGACATCAACGGAAGCGCAATTACGCGAGGCTGGAAAGCTCGCTGCAGAGTATCCCGATACCTACGTCCACAGCCACGTCGCTGAAAACCACGAGGAAATTGCCTGGGTCGAAGCGCTTTTTCCCTGGAGCCGCAGCTACCTCGACGTCTATCACAAATTTGGATTGTTACGCGAACGTTCCCTGTTTGCGCACGGTATCCACCTGGATAAAACAGATCGCAAACTACTGGAGAAAAGTGGCGCGACGCTGGCTTTTTGCCCCACCTCAAATACCTTTCTCGGCAGCGGCTTGTTTGATCTGGAGGATACCCGGCAACACAATGTTCGTGTTGGCCTCGCAACTGACGTCGGGGGTGGAACAAGCTTCAACATGCTGCAAACCCTGAGTGATGCCTACAAGATTCAACAACTCGCCGGGCGCAATCTGGCCCCGACACAGGGCATCTATCTCGCCACGTTAGGCAGTGCTCAGGCATTGTATCTAGAGGATAAACTGGGCAATTTCCTGCCTGGCAAAGAAGCTGATTTCATTGTACTGGATGATCAGGCAACGCCCCTCATTTCCCGCCGCACGAGCACAACCACCAGCATCGAAGAGAAGCTCTTTGTATTCATGAAACTGGGGGATGATCGCGCTGTTTACGCTACGCATATTATGGGCGAAGAAGCCCATTTACGATGATTTGTCCGGGCCAATATAACCTTGTTTGATTTTACGCAATGGATATCGGGTGGCATAAGCGATTGTGCAATGGTGGATGCGCTGCACTTATCCACCCTTACAAAGCCCCCTCTATCCCCCTTTGTTAAAGGGGGAGGTTTTTGTTACAGAATCAACCAGTACTAAAATAGTCAATTTGCGATGACCAGGCCCCAATCAATCTGGATAAAAAGCCCCTTAGCAATCTGGACCGGAACCGAACACGATGCCCGGGGAGGCGTTGTCATAAAGGATGGCCAAATCAACGAAGTGCTCGCCCCGGGGCAAAAACCCGCTGACGCCAGCGCAGTTGCGTTTGACGCCAGCGAACACGTGGTATTGCCGGGCCTGATAAACACCCATCATCACTTTTACCAGACCCTGACCCGAGCCTACCCCACGGCACTTAACAAGGCCCTGTTTCCCTGGCTGAAATCGCTGTATAGAGTATGGGCAAAGCTTAACCCGGAAATGCTCTCGGTCGCGACCGAACTGGCCTTGACCGAGTTGTTGTTATCCGGCTGCACTACAGCGGCCGACCATCATTACCTGTTTCCCGCCGGTTTAGAAAATGCGATTGATATTCAGGCCCGGGTTGCTCAGAAAACGGGCATGCGTTTGACCTTGACACGCGGTTCTATGAGCCTTGGAGAAGAAGATGGGGGCCTGCCCCCGCAAACGACAGTACAAAAAGAAAGCGATATCCTCGCAGATTCTGAGCGCCTGATAAAAACCTACCACGATAGTAAACCCGGAGCGATGTTGCAGATCGCGCTGGCCCCCTGCTCACCTTTTTCGGTAACCACGGAATTGATGCAGGAAAGCGCCAAATTGGCCGATTCTTACGATGTACGCCTGCACACCCACCTGGCCGAGACGCTGGATGAAGAAACCTTCTGTCTCGACCACTTTGGCCTGCGCACGGTTGATTACCTGCAAAGCGTAGGCTGGTTGAGTGATCGCACCTGGCTGGCACACGGCATCCACTTTAATGAAAAAGAGATCGTTCAGTTGGGCGAAGCGGGTGTTGGTATCTGTCATTGCCCGAACTCCAATATGATGCTGGCTTCAGGTATTTGCCGTACACTTGAACTTGAGACCGCCGGCTGCCCCGTAGGCCTTGGCGTGGATGGTTCCGCTTCAAACGACCATTCCAACCTTATTGACGAAGTACGACAGGCTATGTACCTGCAGCGCCTGCGTTATGGTGCTGGAAAAATCCGGCACACCGATGCCTTTCGCTGGGCCACGCAGGGCTCAGCTCGTGTCCTTGGCCGTCATGATATTGGCGAGATCAGTGTCGGTAAACGTGCCGACCTGGCCCTGTTTAAGCTCGACGAGTTGCGTTTTTCCGGCCACCATGATGCCCTGGCCGCCTTGTTGCTGGGCGGCGCACATCAGGCGGACCGGGTCATGATCGAGGGGCAGTGGAAGGTCGTAAACGGAGCGCTGCCGGACACTGATCTTGAGGATCTGAAATACAGGCATCATGCTGCGGCTCGCTTACTCGCGAAATCTGCGTAGTTTGCCTGTAAGCTGCTAATAGTCCGGTAATGAAATACGGCATATAGTGAATACTATTTTCCGGTCATTGAGCGTAGCGTGGCAATCTACATATTTGCAACGTCTCATGGTATCCAACATCTGGGTAGTCACGTCACTACACCCTTCGCAATGACCCGGTTCCAATTTGTAGATCAAAGATCGATCGCTATGAATATGCCGCATCAATACCATTTTTTCACAGAACTACAGAGAAAATGAAGTCTATTGCTCTGTGTCCTCTGTGTCTAAAACAGGAAACCAGGAAAACTGTGTCGCTCGATCACGCACAGTTTGCTAATCAGCACTTTTTGGTTTATTGTCAGGCGACATCAATGTACATCGTTAGCCAACTTAATAATTGAACTATAAGGCGCGGAGGAAATGTCTGATTCATCTAAAGAATCCCTGATCTCGCTGAAGCATATCCGCAAGGCCTACCCGGGCTGCGTCGCGAATGATGACATCTCAATACGCATCGGGCACGGCGAAATTCACGCCCTGCTGGGCGAAAATGGCGCGGGTAAATCAACCCTGGTCAAAATCATCTACGGGGTGGTGAAAGCCGACGAGGGTTCAATCGAATTTGAAGGCTCACCCGTACAGATTAAAAATCCTGCTTATGCGCGCAGCCTGGGTATCGCTATGGTATTCCAGCACTTCTCCCTGTTCGACTCCCTGACCGTAGCCCAGAATATCACCCTGGGCATGGATGAGAAAATTGATCCCGAAAAGCTCTCCGAACGTATCGTCGAGGTCTCTAATCGTTACGGGTTGCCGTTAGACCCGGAACGCCATGTTTACACACTTTCTGTAGGCGAACGCCAACGAATTGAAATTATTCGCTGCCTGCTGCAAAACCCCAAACTGCTGATCATGGACGAACCCACTTCAGTACTCACACCACAGGAAGTGGACAAATTGTTTGAAACCCTGCACCGCCTGTCTGATGAGGGTATGGCCATCCTGTATATCAGCCACAAGCTCGATGAAATTAAAGCACTGTGCGAGAATGCAACCATTTTGCGCCATGGCGAAAAAATAGACAGCGTCGTGGTTGCGGACCAAACCCCTGCCTCACTCGCCGGCCTGATGATGGGCGAAGAGCTGAAACTGGCTGATCATGCCGCAACCTCTTCGGTGGGCGAAGTTCGCCTCCGTGTTCATAATCTGAACATAGCGGCAGAAAGCGCACTGGGAATATCACTCAGGAATATTAATTTCGAGGTGCGTGGTGGCGAAATAGTTGGACTGGCCGGGGTTGCCGGAAATGGCCAGGACGAACTCTTGAAAGCCCTCAATGGAGAACTGCGCAGTGAGAGCGAATCAATCATTATTGAAGGTAGCGCCGTCGGGCAAATGGGGCCCAATGAGCGCCGTGTTTTCGGGCTGGTAAGCGTGCCGGAGAAACGCCTTGGGCATGGTGCTGTACCCGGCATGAGCCTGGTCGATAACGCCTTTCTAACCGCTAATCTCCGTCTTGGCCTGACAAAACTTGGCCTGATTAACTATCCAAAAACAGTGGAATATGCCCAATCTGTTATTGAACAGTTTGATGTGCGCACACCGGATGAGGATGTCAGTGCCGACAGCCTGTCGGGCGGCAATCTGCAAAAATTTATAGTCGGCAGGGAAATCAACCAGTTACCGGAACTCATCGTGGTCGCACAACCCACCTGGGGCGTTGACGCCGGAGCAGCCCAGAGTATTCGTGCCGCCTTGCGCGCATTGGCCAACCAGGGAACCGCTGTACTGGTCATCTCACAGGATCTTGACGAATTGATCGAGATGTCCGATCGAATTGGTGCCATTTGCGCCGGCAAAGTCTCGCAACTGTTTCCAATTGACGAGATGAACAGTGAAAAAATTGGATTGTTAATGGCGGGAGTCGAGTTATGAAACCCTATCTGGAAAGGCGCCAGCTTGAATCCAAACTCTGGGTTTATATGTCACCCATGCTGGCGCTGGTACTTACGTTGCTTGCAGGCGCCCTGTTATTTCGAATCATGGGCGTTGATGTTGCTAAGGCACTGTACACTTTTTTCATCGAACCCATTTCCACTCCCTACGGCCTGGCTGAACTTGGCGTAAAGGCGACCCCTCTGGTATTGATCGGGGTGGCACTTTCTCTTGGATTCAGGGCCGGTGTGTGGAATATCGGCGCTGAAGGCCAGCTAATCCTGGGCGGAATTTTTGGCGGCGGTGTCGCGTTACTGTTTTACGAGCAGGAAGGCTTTTATATTCTGCCGCTCATACTACTCGCAGGTGTGGTTGGTGGCATGCTCTGGGCCAGCATTGTGGCCTGGCTGCGCACCCGCTTTAATGCCAATGAAATATTAACCAGCCTGATGCTCACCTACGTCGCGGCATTATTGTTGAGTTACCTGATACACGGGCCCTGGAAAGACCCTGAAGGTTACAGCTTTCCACAATCCAGAATATTCAGCGACTCAGCTATCCTGCCCATCATTGTCGATGGAACACGCCTGCATTTTGGCGCCATTATTGCGGTGATCGTGGTGCTGATCGCCTGGGGCGTGCTCGCGCGTACCCTGCTTGGCTTTCAGATAAAGGTAATGGGGGATGCCCCCGATGCCGGGACACATGCCGGGTTCAGCCAGAAAAAGGTTATCTGGATGACCCTGCTCATGAGTGGTGGTGCGGCTGGCCTTGCGGGTGTCATTGAAGTTGTCGGGCCAATCGGCCAGTTGCTGCCATCGATCTCGCCGGGTTACGGATTTACCGCCATTATCGTAGCCTACGTCGGTCGATTGCACCCCGTCGGTGTCCTGTTTGCAGGCTTGTTACTGGCCCTGTCCTATCTGGGCGGGGAATCTGCGCAGATCGAGTTGAATCTTCCACTTGCGGTAGGTGGTGTTTTTCAGGGTTTGCTGCTGTTTTTCCTGCTGGCCTGTGATGTGCTGATTCATTACCGCCTGAGACTCTCGCCAAACAAAGCTTCATAAAGACTATGCTTGATACACTGATACTCGCCTTACTGACTGTCATCACCGCCGCAACACCGCTTTTGTTTGCGGCACTGGGAGAAATGATCACCGAAAAGTCAGGCGTACTGAATCTCGGCGTTGAGGGCATGATGTTGATGGGGGCGATCGGTGGTTTTATTGTGGTTACTCAGACCGACAGCATCCTGTTGGCGATTATTGTGAGTGCGTTGGCGGGCGCCGCTCTGGCGGGAATATTTGCCGTACTGGTGCTGGTATTTCAGGCCAGCCAGGTTCCGACCGGCCTGGCTTTAACCATTTTTGGCGTTGGCTTGAGCGCCCTGCTCGGGCAGAGCATGATCGGTGTCGCTTACACAGGCCTGCCCAAGATTGCCATACCCGGGCTGGTCTCCATCCCGTTTTTGGGAGATTTGCTGTTTAATCACGACATCATGGTGTATTTGTCGATATTGATGCTGTTCGCTATTCGATATTTTATTAACCGCACCCGAGGCGGATTAATACTTCGCGCGGTGGGTGATTCTCATGATGCGGCACACGCGCTTGGGTATCGGGTTAACGTAATACGCGGCTTGGCGATTTTATTTGGCGGGGCTATGGCGGGTCTTGGTGGTGCTTACGTCTCTATGGCCTATTCCCCGCTCTGGGTTGAAGGCATGACAGCCGGGCGTGGCTGGATCGCACTGGCTCTGGTGGTCTTCGCCTCCTGGCGACCGACCCGAATATTACTCGGTGCCTACCTGTTTGGCGGTATTACCATTCTACAACTGCACGCACAGGCAATCGGCATTCATGTTCCCTCGCAAATCATGAGCATGCTGCCCTACGTCGCCACCATCCTGGTGCTGGTACTCATTTCCAGAGATCGGGCTCGAATCAAATTGAACGCCCCGGCCAGCCTTGGAAAACCGTTCCACCCCGGACACTAAGCCCTGATATCAACCTGTAACCGGGAATAGCTTTTCAAAACGCGGGCTTTGGCAGTTTTGTATTCCAGTTGATGCGTCGACCTTAAGGATATAGACTCAAATTTGTTACCTTGTTTTATATTTGGCTTATTTGTAACGAGCAGGCATAACCTACCGGGCAAATCACGATGAATTCAAAAAGCGAACACTGGAATTCGATCTATTCAAACACTGAAGATTCGAAACTGGGGTGGTATGAAGAAGACGCTGCTCAAACACTCAAGTTATTAAACCAGGTTCCAGCGTGGGAAGGTTCTACCATTTTTATCCCGGGCGCCGGCACTTCGGTTCTCGTTGAACAACTGTTAAGCACCGAATCCAGGCTGGTTCTTAATGATATCAGCCGAAAGGCGCTTGATGAACTCCAGAGCAAACTACAGGATAAAGCCGCTGAAATTCACTGGCTTTGCCAGGACATATCACAGCCCATTACGGACGCCCTGCCCGATATAGACATCTGGATTGACCGGGCGGTTTTACATTTTCTAAGAGAAGAAAAGGACATCAAAGGCTATTTCAACAACCTGACTTCAAGATTAAAACCGGGCGGTTTCGCCCTGTTTGCGGAGTTTTCAATCACGGGGGCACGAAAATGTGCAGGCCTGGTATTGCATCGATATTCGGTTGAAGAACTATCGGAAAGGCTGGGCCCTGAATTCGCGTTAATTTCGCATTTCGAACATACCTACATCAACCCTGATGGTGCGGCCAGGCCTTATATCTATGCGTTGTTCAAACAAAAAAACACTCCCGTTAAAAATGGGGTCAGATGAGACTTTCTAATAAAGTCTCATCTGACCCCATTTGTGATATATTGGTTTTTATTTACGGTACCTAAGCATCGGCAAAAAGAAATTCAGCTACACCGAAGGTTTTCGTGATGTAGGGGGTTATAACACCCCGCAGCCCGGAATGACACGGGCGACCGACCTGCCGGGCGAACAATACTATGGTCATGACGGATACATCTACAATATGCTGGGCGGATCAAGGCGCAGGGGAAATCCACCCAAACCTGAACCAAAACCAGACCGGGAATCTTAAACATGGTTTGCTGCGAAACCAGCAAAGCTCCCGGATCAATCTACCTGCGCGGCCATTTGCTCATCTGCCAACCGCTGTTTGGCCTGACGACGATTGAGGTACGAAGCAAGCAACACACCGCTGGCAACCAGCCCCACCAGGATAGTTGAGACCGCATTAATCTCGGGCGTTACCCCCAGGCGAACCTGGCTGTATATTTTCATGGGTAGCGTCGTCGAGCCAGGGCCCGAGGTAAAGCTGGCGATGACAAGATCATCCAGCGACATGGTAAAGGCCAGCAGCCAGCCTGATAAAACCGCCGGGAATATTACCGGCAGAGTAATGCAAAGAAATGTTTTGGTTGGTGTACAGCCAAGATCCAACGCGGCCTCCTCAATACTGTCATCAAAACTCGACAGGCGCGATTGCACCACAACCGCTACATAACAAAGTGAAAAGGTTATGTGGGCGATGGTAATGGTCATCACCCCGCGATTAACCGAAAGGGCAACAAACATCAGCAGCAATGACAGGCCGATAATGACTTCGGGCATAACCATAGGTGCGTAGATCATTCCGGAGAATAATGTGCGGCCCCTGAATCGGCCAAAGCGGGTCAAGGTCAGGCCTGCAACCGTACCCAGAACAGCAGCAACCGTTGCCGACATAAAGGCGACCTTCAGCGTTACCCAGGCCGCGTCTTTAATGCCCTGATTGTGTAGCAACTCAGCATACCATTTTGTCGAGAAACCTCCCCATACCGTGACCAGTTTAGATTCGTTAAAACTGAATATAATGAGAATTACAATCGGTAGATACAAAAACAAAAAGCCCAGTAGCAATGATATCCGGTTAAAGCGTGAAAACTGTTTCATGCGTTTGCGCGCTCCTGAAACTTTTGAAACAGCACGATTGGAATAATTAGAATCAACAAGAGCAGCACGGCTACTGCAGATGCTAATGGCCAGTCACGGTTATTGAAAAACTCGACCCACAGGGTTTTGCCAATCATCAGCGTATCCGACCCCCCCAGTAAATCCGGGATTACGAATTCACCCACCGCCGGGATGAATACCAGAAAACACCCCGCCACAATACCCGGTATTGAAAGCGGAATAGTCACCGCCCAGAACGCTTTGATCGGCCTGCATCCGAGGTCTGAGGCTGCTTCGAGCAAACTTCCGTCAAGCTTTTCCAGGTTCGCGTAAAGTGGCAACACCATAAACGGTAAATAAGAATAGACAATTCCAATGTACACCGCAAAATCCGTGTTCAGCATGGTAAGCGGGTCTGAAATAATGCCCAGTTTGAGCAATAAAAGATTCAGCAGGCCTTCATTTTTGAGAATACCGATCCAGGCATAAACCCGAATCAGAAATGAAGTCCAGAAAGGCAGAATAACCAGCATCAGCAAGGTGGTCCGCCATTGAGCAGGAGCCCTGACCATACCGTAGGCCATTGGATAACCGATCAACAGGGTGAGTATGGTTGATATCGTGGCAATTTTGAGACTGTTCAGGTACGCCTTGATGTACAGGGCATCCTCGAACAACAACTGATAACTTTCAAAACTGAGTTGTATTTTAAGGTAGATACCATCCACCCATGACCAGAGCGGGCTATAGGGCGGAATGGCAATCGCTATTTCCGAAAAGCTGAGCTTTAGAACGATGGCAAAGGGAAACAGGAAAAACAGCAGCAACCAGAGGTAGGGTAGACCAATCACCAGCCCCCGGCCTCGCAAACCGAGCTTATCGGCGACCCAGATAATCGCCGCCATAAACCAGCGATAGGGCGCCAGGGAAGCGAGCCTTATATGAGCACTGGCCAATGGCCCCAATGCATTTTGATCCCCACTTAATAATGTGCCTTTGTTGTCAGCCATAAATTACACTACCAGAGTGATCATTCCGTCAATACTACGGCTGATTTCGGCGCCCAGCTTAAATAGACTTCATCATCCCAGGTGATCGTCTTTTCAACCGAACGTTCCCGGTTCGCACGCACAGCCGTCATGGTTTTGCCATTCGCTAAGTGTACATGGTAGGTCGAGAAGCTGCCCCCATAACCAATATCCCAGACTTTGCCCTTGAGTACGTTGGGCGTACCCTCGGGGGGCTGCTTTGAAATTTCCAGTTTCTCCGGGCGTATCGCTACCCAGATCGTGGTGCCTTCCAGCACATCAAGGGCCTGCGTCGCGTGTATTTCTGAATCAGATTCTTTGCACTTAATGGCAGTACCGTGCTCACTGGTTCCGGCGTAACGCCCTTCGAGCAGATTCACATCCCCTATGAACTCGGAAACAAACCGTGTTTTGGGGGCTTCATAAATTTCACTGGGTGTAGAAACCTGTTCCAACTGCCCATTTATCATCAAGCCGATACGGCTGGAAACCGTCATCGCCTCTTCCTGGTCGTGGGTAACAATCATGAAAGTGATACCCAGTTCTTCCTGGATATTCATCAGTTCAAACTGCGTTTGCTCACGCAGCTTTTTATCCAGCGCACCCAGCGGCTCATCAAGCAGCAATAACTTGGGCCGTTTGACCAGGCTACGCGCCAATGCCACACGCTGGCGTTGCCCGCCCGAAAGCTGGTGCGGTTTGCGCCCGGCAAATGCGGTGAGCTGCACCAGTTCCAGCATATCATCCACCTGCTTTTTTATCTGCGCTGCGGGTACTTTGTCCTGTTTGAGTCCAAAGCCGATATTCTTTTCTACCGTCATATGCGGGAACAGGGCATAAGACTGGAACATCATGTTCACCAGACGCTGATGCGGTGGAACCGTTGAGACATCTTCCCCGTCAAGCAGGATTCGCCCTGAAGTCGGTGTTTCGAACCCGGCCAGCATACGCAGTAAAGTGGTCTTGCCACAACCGGAAGGGCCCAGCAACGCAAAAAACTCGTTCTGATACACATCCAGACTAATATGATCAATCGCCACAAAGTCACCAAATTTCTTGGTGACTCCCTGTATCTGAATATAGGGTTTTTGTGTCGGGTCCAGCCAGGGCTGCAGTGCGGTTGTGGTATTAGACACGGCTTAAGCTCCGTGCCTGAATTCCCACTTTCTCAGGAATCACCCTTACTGGCCGCTTTTAACCTTGGTCCACAAACGTGTCACGACGCGCTGGGTCCTGGGGTCGTAAGGTGTGACGATGTACATACTCGCCATCATTTCTTCTGTCGGATAAACCGTGGTATCGGTCAGCAGGTCTTCTTCCAGCATCGGTTGGGAAGCCTTGTTACCATTGGCATACCAGACATAGTTGGTGGCTTTGGCTATTACCTCCGGACGCATCATATAATTAATAAATGTATGCGCATTGTCCGCATGAGGTGCATCTTTTGGGATTGCCATCTGGTCAAACCACATTAACGCACCTTCTTTTGGCACGCCATAACCTACCGTCACCCCGTTTTCGGCTTCAGCGGCGCGATCGCGAGCCTGAAAGATATCCCCGGACCAGCCAACTGCAACACAAATATCACCATTCGACAAGGCATTAATATATTCCGAAGAATGAAACTTCTGCACATAAGGACGAACCGCCATCAAAACGGCTTCGGCTTTGGCAATCACCGCTTTATCCTTTGTATTGGGGTCTTCGCCCAAATAGGCCAGAGCTGCCGGAATAATTTCATCAGCCGCGTCCAGCATATAGATGCCACAATCCGCAAACTTTGAGGCGATCTCAGGGTCAAAAACCATCGCCAGTGATTCCACTGGCGCATCAGGCATACGTTCTACTATTTTTTCTTCGACATAGCCTATGCCTGTCGTACCCCACATATAGTTCACCGAATAGTCGTTCAGGGGACCAAATCGAGCTACCTGATTGTTAACCACATCCCACATATTGCTGTAGTTATCGAGTTTTGATTTATCCAGCTCCTGAAACACACCGGCCTGAATCTGACGAGCCAGAAAACCTGCCGACGGCACGACCACATCATAGCCTGAGCTTCCCGCAAGCAGCTTGGTCTCCAGAATATCATTAGAATCAAAAACATCGTAGACCACTTTGATGCCGGTCTCAGTTTCAAAATCCGTCAGGATTTCATCATCGATGTAATCTGACCAGTTGTAAACATTCACTACTTTGTCGTCAGCCGCCTGTGCAGCAGACATAAGCAATAATGTGGAGCTGGCAACCAGCCAGCGCTTCAATGTAGATATTTCAGGTTTCATTTTCTCTCTCCTCTTTGGTTTAGTGGGTTGCCTTCAGGCATGTCGTAAGTAACTATCGTATTCAAAATCAGTAATCGTGCTGTTGAATCTTTTCATCTCAGCCTGTTTCACCATGTTGTAGCTATGAATGAATTTTTCACCAAAATACGTCTCAGCGATCTTTGATTCGCTTAAACGCTGCACGGCCTCGCCCCAGGAAATGGCCAGCACCGCAGGATGCTGGTTATAGGCGTTGCCGACGGTTTCATCTGAAAGCGCCGGTTTTTTTGTCAAGCCATGATGTAAACCTGCCAGTGTGGCGGCAGCGATCAGGTAGGGATTGGCATCGGCGCCTGCCAGGCGGTGTTCTATACGCGTCGCCGCCGCATCAGCAAGGGGCACACGAACCATCGCCGTGCGATTTTCATACCCCCAACTCAAGGTCGTCGGGGCAAGTGATACACCATCGACCAGTCGCCGATAGGAGTTAGCGTGCGGTGCATAAAAAGCCAGTAGCTCTGGGGTGGCCTGCAACAGACCCTCAATGGCATGCGAAAAGGCACCCTGAGGTGCACGTTCTGCCAGCTCAAAAATATTGTCGCCCTTTTCATCGAGCACGCTTGCATGAATATGCATGCCGTTGCCCGCCCAATCGGAAAAGGGTTTGGGCATAAAGGTAGCGATAAATCCATGTTGATGAGCACACCCCTTGATCAGGCGTTTGAGCAAAAACGCCTGGTCAGCGGCCACCAGGGCATCACTATGATGTATTAGATTAAGTTCGAACTGACCGGGCGAATTTTCCTTGAGCACCGTTTCGGCAGGGATGTCCAGCTGCTTACACGCTGCATCAATTGAGGCAAACACCGCTTCAAAATCCTGCATTTCAAGCAGGTTTAATAGCTGTGTTTCAGAATAGCGCTCCGTGCTACCGGGTATCTCGGGGAATTGTGGATGACCATTGGGTAAAAGCGCACGATCAACCAGGTAAAACTCAAGCTCAAGCGCAATCACCGGCTGCAGTTTATCGTCCTTAAAATATTTAAGAACGCGCTCGAGAACCCGCCGGGGGTCGGCATAAAAAGAAGACCCATCCTGATCATTCATGCTAATCAGGCACTGCGCTGTAGGGCGGCTCATCCAGCTTATCCGACCCAGAGAATGCTCAATTGGCTCACAAATACCGTCCTGGTCACCTGCCTGCATTAATAAACCCGTGCCCGGCGCGGTGTCGCCCCAGATATCCAGCACATAAGAACGGCGGGGAAGGCGTAACCCTCCCTTGAAGGCCTTAATCAGCGCCTCGGGCCGGGCCCACTTGCCACGCGGTACGCCGTTGATATCAACAAATACAAACTCAACACATTCTATGTCGGCATTGTTTTTGAGAAATTCTTCGGCGATTTCGGCGGTCATGATTAATTATGGGACAGGGATAACTAAACCAACGGTCCAGCAAAAATACTTGCGATAGACTTTTATTGGTTTTAGTGTATTATTGTGATCACAAATTTAAGCCCAATCATATCGTGACTCTAACCCCCTGTCAAACCATGTCGACTAAATGAACAAAACCCCCTCGCTGGCAACAACCGAATCAGCCAGGGAGAATAAACCTGTTCATGAACAGGTTTATAGCGCCCTGTGCGAATCAATTCTGGCAGGTGAGTTCGTACCCGGTGTTAGTGTAACCTTACGCGGCATTGCTGAAAAACTCGGGGTGAGCCCGATGCCCGTACGCGAGGCCATTCGTCGTCTGGTCGCCGAAGGTGCCCTTGACGTACTGGAAAATCGCCGTGTTTGCGTTGCGCCGATGACCCTGATCAGGTCAAAGGAGTTATACCATGCCCGCCTGTCACTGGAACCTCAACTTGCTTTATCTGCAATGGATAATCTGAGTAAAAAGGATATTCAAGGATTGCGACGAATCGATGATGAATTAAATCAGTCTTTGTTTTCCGGTGATGTCGATACTTACATTCGGTGCAATCGTCGCTTTCATTTTGGCATTTACGAACGCGCAAACTCTCCTGTATTGTGCCCCCTGGTTAGAAGTTTGTGGTTACAGTTCGCTCCGCTTACGCGCATCGTGTTCGGGCGTATCGGAACAGAGTTGATACAGGATTTTCATGCCGATGCCCTCAAGGCACTCAACGATGGAGATCGTGGAAATTTTCGTCGTGCAATCGAGTCCGATATTCGTGAAGGCATGGACGCGCTGAGCGAACACTTACAACGCGAAAACTAGCTTCAGGAAATTCGCAGGCAGCTTAGGCTTGCATTTATCTCAATTTGTGATCACAATATCGCACTAATATTTTGTGATCACAAATTCACCAGACAGAAACCATGAAAGACTGGATCAAACAAAACAATATTACTGAAATTGAATGCATCGTGCCCGATCTTGCGGGGGCCGCACGCGGCAAGATCATGCCGGCATCAAAGTTCCTGCAGGCCCACGAATCCCGATTACCTCAATCGATCTTCATGCAGGGCATCACGGGAGATTATCCGGAGGAGTTGTTTGATGATATCAACCCGACCGATGCTGACATGCTGCTCAAACCCGACCCGTCGACCATACGAATGGTACCCTGGGCCGATGAAGATCCTGTTGCCCAGGTTATCCACGATTGCTTCGACAAACAGGGAAACACGATTTCAATGGCGCCACGCCAGGTGCTTAAAAACGTTATCCAGCTCTATGCGGAGCAGGGCTGGAAGCCGGTCGTTGCACCCGAGCTGGAATTCTACCTGATCCAGCCCAACCCGAACCCTGACGAACCCATTCAACCGCCCGCTGGGCGTAACGGGCGCATCGAAGGCACCGGACAGGCCTACAGTATTGATGCGATCAATGAATTTGACCCCGTATTTGATGATATTTACGATTATTGTGAAGCTCAGGATATCGCCATTGATGCGGTCATCCATGAAGACGGCACCGCACAGATGGAAATTAACCTGCTGCATGGTGACCCGTTGGCGTTAGCGGATCAGGCTTTTTTGTTTAAACGC
Organism: Pseudomonadota bacterium; assembly: GCA_024226105.1. Taxonomy (GTDB): domain Bacteria; phylum Pseudomonadota; class Gammaproteobacteria; order Arenicellales; family Poriferihabitantaceae; genus JAAELZ01. Next base: position 17,507 of record JAAELZ010000318.1, read on the forward strand.
ACTGTACGTGAAGCTGCCCTGCGCCACAATATGTACGCTACCTTCATGGCCAAACCGATGCAGGACCAGCCCGGCAGCGCCATGCATATCCATCAGAGTATTGAAAGCCTGGAGACCGGCGAGAATCTTTTTTCTACCCCTGAAGGCAATCCGAACGAACTATTGTTAAGCCATATTGCCGGCCTGCAAAGCTTTCTACCCGATGCAATTGCTTTACTGCTGCCCTACGTCAACTCCTATCGCCGTATCGTCCGCGATATGGCCGCACCGATCAATTTTCACTGGGGTTATGACAATCGCACCGTTGGTTTGCGCGTACCGGACAATGACCCAAAATCCATGCGCATTGAAAACCGCGTAGCTTCAGCCGACGTTAATCCCTACATCGCGATTGCCACCTCTCTGGCCTGCGGTTACATCGGTATGATGGGCCGGTTGAAACCGGCTGACCCGATCAGCGGTGACGCTTATAACTTACCGCGGCAGTTCTCAAGGCACTGGTACAACGCCCTGCTCAGGCTCAAAGACAATCAGGCTCTGCGCGAAGTACTGGGCGAGCTTTTCATCGATGTTTACGTAGACGTCAAAGAAGTTGAATTCGATAATTTTCTCAATGTGATCAGCAGTTGGGAACGTGAACACCTGTTATTAAAGGTATAAAATATGACTAGAACAACCGAACAATGGCAGCAACTTGATGCCAGCCACCATCTGCACCCTTTCAGCAACCTTAAGGAAATGCGTGAGTCTGCAAAGACCCGCGTCATCAAAAAAGCCGAAGGGGTTTACATTTACGACAGCGACAATAACAAGATCCTGGATGCGATGTCCGGCCTGTGGTGTGTCAACATGGGTTATGGCGAGGAACATATCATAGAGCGTGCTCATGCCCAGATGCATGAACTGCCCTATTACAATTCCTTTTTCGGAACCACCCATCCACCTGCGGTTGAGCTAACCGCCCTGCTGGCCGAAGTCGCGCCGGCACACATGAATCAGGCGTTTTTTACTTCCGGTGGCTCGGAGGCGAACGATACGGTTGTGCGCATGGTCCGTCATTACTGGGCAACACTGGGTCAGGCCGGTAAATCCATCGTCATCAGCCGCGAAAACGCCTATCACGGAAGCACCATGGCGGGCGCCAGCCTGGGAGGCATGTCGTTCATGCACGCTCAGGGCGGGTTACCGATCCCGGATATCGTACATATCGATCAGCCTTATGCGTTCAACGAATGCGTCAAAGCAGGCACTGAAATCGATCGCGCAGCCTTTGGCCTGAAAGCAGCCCGGGCACTCGAGGAAAAAATAGATGAGCTGGGTGAAGAGCGTGTAGCCGCCTTTATCGCCGAACCCATACAGGGAGCCGGCGGCGTTATCATTCCACCGGAAACCTACTGGCCCGAAATTCAGCGTATCTGCAATGAACGCAATATCCTGCTGGTAGTCGATGAAGTCATTTGCGGTTTCGGCCGCACCGGTGAATGGTTTGGTTCAGCGTATTACGGCATAAAGCCTGACCTGATGCCGATCGCCAAAGGCATGTCATCCGGATACCTGCCCATTGGCGGCGTGATGGTCGCTGACAGGGTGGCCGAAGTACTGATGCAGGAAGACGTCGAATTTGCGCACGGTTTTACCTACTCCGGACACCCGGTATGCGCCGCGGCGGCGATTGCCAACATTCAATTGATGCAAAGTAAGGGCATCATCGAACGTGTCCGGAATGTTACCGGCCCTTATCTTGCGAAAAAATGGCAGACGCTGGCTGAGCATCCACTGGTAGGTGAAGCCCGTACCCTGGGTGCACTGGGTGCTCTTGAAATTGTCGCCGATAAACAAAGCTATAAACGTTTTGAGGACAGCGATGCGGTAACCACACTGTGTCGAACCTTTTGTTTTGAAAACGGGCTGGTGATGCGCGCTGTGACGGACAAAATGATCATTGCACCGCCATTGATTATCAGTGAAGTAGAAATTGATGAACTGGTTGAAAAAGCCTGGCGTTGCCTGGATTTGACGGCTAAAGCTATTGCTTGATCAAAGTGCCCCCCTTTGAATAAGAGGGCTGGGAAATTTAGGGGCTAGATGAACTGAGTTCTATCAGCCAGGACTGTTAAATCCCCCTCAATCCCCCTTTTCCAAAGGGGGAGGTTAATATTTAAGAATTTTTTACTCACCAAAATGATAGAAAACCATCCCGAGTCCTACTACGCCGCAAGCATTTCCCAACCGTTTAAAGGAGATAAAGCTGATGGTGATCTAAAGGCAGATATCTGCATCATCGGCGGGGGTTACACCGGCGTTTCTGCAGCACTTCACCTGGCACAAAACGGCCATTCTGTGGTTTTGCTTGAAGCGCACAAAATAGGCTGGGGTGCTTCGGGACGCAATGGGGGGCAGGTCTGTACCGGACAACGCAAAGAACAGGGGGAGTTGGAGGAAATGCTCGGTATGGAGCACGCTCACCGACTGTGGGACCTTGGTGAAGAAGCAAAAAACACACTCAAATCTCTGATCAGGGATTTCGAGATCGATTGCGACTATAAAAGCGGTATTGCTCACCCCGACCATAAAGCACGATATGCTGATGACAGCAAACGCTACGTTGAAAAATTAAATCGCGACTACGACTACGAGCAGATTGAGTATCTTTCTGCAACGGAAATGGCCGAGGTCACAGGGTCGGAGACCTACTTTGGTGGCTCCCTCGATCTGGGTGCAGGCCATTTGCACCCGCTTAATTATGTACTCGGCCTGGCACATGCCGCACGTAGTTGTGGCGCCAAACTTTATGAGGGCTGTAAAGTCAGCGCCTACGAAACGGGTGAAAATATTGAGGTGAAAACGCCGAACTTTAAGGTAACCGCTTCTCGTGTTGTTCTGGCCTGCAACGGTTACCTCGGTAAGCTTGAGCCACGACTGGCTGGAAGATTTATGCCAATCAACAATTTCGTAGCCGCTACCGAACCACTGGAGGAGGCAAACGCAGATCGCGTCAACCCCAGAGACATCGCCATTGCAGATTCCCGCTTCGTGATTAACTACTATCGAATGTCCGCTGACCGGCGGCTGCTATTTGGTGGTGGTGAAAATTATCGGGCAGGCTTTCCCAGAGATATCGCAGCCTTTGTCAGAAAACCGATGCTTGAGATTTACCCTGAACTTAAAGATACCCGCATTGATTTCGCATGGGGCGGTACACTGTCGGTAACCCTCAATCGTTTACCGGATTTCGGAACACTCGATGACGGGCGTATTGTTTATGCCCAGGGGTACTCAGGGCAAGGGGTTGCCCTGGCCACGCTGGCCGGAAAGCTGATTTCGGAGAAAATCGAAGGCCAGAATAGCCGGTTTGAAGCCATTGCATCACTGCCGACGCCAAACTTTCCGGGTGGTACTTTATTACGTTGGCCGGGTATGGTGATGGGCATGGCGTATTACGCACTGAGAGATAGAATTTAAAATGGATAGAGGTGTCCGAAAATGCTTGATTTAAGACAATTTTACATTAATGGAAACTGGTGCGACCCACTGGAAGCACGTGAGCTAGAGGTGATTAACCCGGCGACCGAACAGCAAATCGCTACGGTCAGCCTCGGAACCTCAGAAGATGTCGATCTTGCGGTTAAAGCGGCACGTGCTGCCTTCGATGAATTCGGCTATAGCAACAGGGAAACACGGCTTGCATTGCTCGAACGCCTGCTTGAAGCGTACATGGACCGCTATCAGGAAATGGCCGAAGCCATCTCGCAGGAAATGGGGGCACCGATTGATTTTGCCACCAGCAATCAGGCTGCCTGTGGAAATGGGCACCTGAAAGCGGCGATCGATGCCTTAAAGGAATACCCCTTCGAAGAACAGCTGGCCACCGGCCGTGTCTACAAAGAAGCCATCGGTGTTTGCGGGTTTATTACTCCCTGGAACTGGCCAATCAATCAGGTCGCCTGTAAAACCGCTCCGGCGCTGGCCACCGGTTGCACAATGGTACTAAAAGGAAGCGAATTGTCTCCTTTGTCCAGCCACCTGTTTGCAGAAATGATTGATCAGGCGGGTTACCCAAAAGGTGTGTTCAACCTGGTGGATGGACTGGGACATGAGGTCGGCGCCGCCATCTCATCTCACCCGGATATCGACATGGTCTCCTTTACGGGTTCGACCGCTGCCGGGATAGCGGTTAGCAAAGCCGCAGCGGACAATGTCAAACGCGTAACGCTGGAACTGGGCGGAAAATCCCCTAACATCATACTGGATCATGACAACTTTGCTCAGGCCGTAGCAAGGGGCGTCACCAGCTGCTTTGGTAATACTGGCCAGACCTGCACGGCACCCACGCGTATGCTGGTGCCTGAATCCAGATACGATGAAGCGGTCGGCATTGCTGAGTCGATTGCGACTAAAACGTCTGTGGGTAATCCATCTTCCTCCGGAAATCACATTGGCCCGTTGGTAAGTGCGAGTCATTTCGAACGCGTACAAGGACTGATCGAAACCGGCATTAAAGAGGGTGCACGCCTGCTGGCCGGGGGCATCGGGAAACCCGAGGGATTTGAAACAGGCTATTTTGTCAAACCCACCGTTTTCGCTGGTGTCCGTAACGACATGCAAATCGCGCGTGAAGAAATTTTCGGGCCCGTGTTATGCCTTATCCCGTTTCGGGATGAGGCCGATGCCCTGCGTATTGCCAACGATACGCCCTACGGCCTGGCCGCCTACGTTTCGGGCGAGCCATCAGCAGCCGAGAAGTTTGCGCGACGCATTCGCGCAGGCATGGTGGCCATTAACGGCGGTGATCAGGGGTTCGACTGCCCTTTTGGAGGCTACAAACAATCCGGAAACGGCCGCGAGTGGGGAGAATATGGTTTCGAAGATTTTCTGGAAATAAAAACGATTGCCTAAAATCAAAGGAAGCGGGGCTTTAATCCCGCAAATACTTATCAAATACCGGGACTGAAGTCCCGGTTCCTTATATTAATCGCACACATTCACATAATGTTGCGAATCAAAGCCGTTGAACGTGGTCGCGGTTGCTGAACCGTAGGCACCTACCAGACTAAATTCCAGATAGTCTCCTGCTCGCAAATCAGCGGGTAATTCAATTGCTCGCGGAAGTCGATCACTCGGATCGCAGGTGGGCCCAAATACTGTAAATTTCGCGTGTTTTCCTTTCAATTTTGATTTACCTCGCCAGACCTTAAGCGGCAGATTCAAATTTGTCAGGCTTTGCTCCTGTAGGCCTCCATATACACCGTCATTGATAAAGGCGATACCATCACCCTCACGGACATGTATCACCCGACATAACAGGGAAATGGACGACGCCACCATCGCCCTGCCCGGTTCACATAACACGGGAGGCAAATTTCCATGAAACGCCTCACTCATGGTCTGTTCTATTGCCTTGAAATACTGATACCGGGGTGCAATCAGGGTATTGGCATAGTATTCAGGAAACCCTCCACCCACATTCAACTGCGCCAGAGAGACCTTCGCCGCAGATGCTATCTCAGCCGCCGCAATGATATAGCGACGATATTCATTCGGTTCGGTACATTGAGACCCGGGATGGAAAGTCAGGGCTGCTTTTGCACCTGCCAGGGCAATAGCCTTAAGCAAACCCACCGCCTGTTCAGGTGTGGCACCAAACTTCGAGCCAAAATCAAAGGCAGCCTGATGGCTATCCAGCTTGAACCTGACTGACAACATCAATTGTGCCGGATGCGCACAAGC
>JAAELZ010000319.1 GCA_024226105.1 Pseudomonadota bacterium
CTGGCAACCGGCGCCCGTGGAGCTCATGCCGGCAAGCAAATTAAGCATATCGCACTGGCGGGCGGCTTTCATGGCCGTACCGATCGTCCGGCACACTATTCAGATTCCTCGCGGGATACCTACCTCAAGCACCTGGCCAGTTTTCAGGATGAAGACACGCTACTGACTGTCGAGCCGAACAATACAAAGCATTTGAAACAGGTATTTGAACAAGCCGTTAACGATGGTTTTTTCATCGAATCAATGTTTATCGAACCGGTCATGGGCGAGGGCAACCCGGGGCGGGCGATCACGCGCGAATTTTATGATCTGGCTCGTGAACTCACGGCGCGACACGGTGCGTTGCTGCTGGTGGATTCCATCCAGGCCGGGTTGCGGGCACACGGTTGCCTGTCCATCATCGACTACCCCGGCTTTGAAGGCATCGAGGCACCGGATATGGAAGCATTTTCCAAAGCCCTGAATGCCGGTCAATACCCGTTTTCGGTTCTCGCTGTCACCGAACTCGGCACCGAACTGTATATAAAGGGCGTGTACGGAAACACCATGACCAGCAACCCGCGGGCGCTGGATGTGGCCTGCCAGGTATTGGCGCAAATTACACCCGATGTTCGCGCCAATATTCGCCTCAAAGGTGAAGAATTTGTCAGCCGTCTGGAACAACTTTCCACGGAGCTTAACGGCCTGATAAGCGGCGTACAGGGCACCGGTTTGCTGGTTTCCTGCGAACTGCACCCTGATTTTAAAAGCTACGGTTATGGTTCAATCGAAGAGTATATGCGTACCAGAGGCGTCGGCGTGATCCATGGCGGGCAGAATTCCCTGCGTTTTACTCCGCATTTTAATGTCAGCTCCGATGAAATAGAGTTAATTGTTGGCGCGGTAAAACAGGCGTTGCTGGAAGGCCCTCGCGCATAAGGAATTAGGGCTTTAGCCCCGTATAGAGTGTGTATTTTTCGGGACTTCAGCCCCGGTGCCTGCTTTCGGAAGCTTACTAAATTGCAGGTCATTGCGAGGAGAGAAGCAACGTGGCAATCCAAATATTTAATCTGCCTCGTTAAGCCAGGAAGCGCTTCTAGCGTTTAGATTGCCGCGCTTCGCTCACAATGACAACAAGCTAAAAAGGTGGATGTGCTGCGCTTATCGTACCCTGCATTTTTTGTGCTATTGCAGGGTGGCCAGAATTACTATTTTCGGGAGCATTGCATCCACC
>JAAELZ010000320.1 GCA_024226105.1 Pseudomonadota bacterium
AAAGAGTAGTTGGACAGGTTCTGAGGGCGTTGCATTGTGCCGATTTGCGTAGGGAAAATTCGATGGAATGGCCCGCCCTTGCTGAGATTTTTCCCATAGCAAGGCGGTACAATTCGGCGTCCTCCGGGCCTGGAGCGGTGCTCACCCTCCAGGTGAATCAACCTTATACTGCTTTTTTCGTTCGGCATAATAGGTTAGCTTCTCCTAATAGCGGTCAACTGCTTTTTCTAGGTTCAGGGAAGTAGGCAGCCGCCAGTCGTCGCAGGTGGCAGCCCTGACCGAGTCGTAATAGCTGAGGCCACCGGCCCATGTCACGGCGTTATCCCGGGTCATCAGGCCATCTGCATCATAGCCACTGGTCTGGGCATAGTTCAAATCCTGCAACCAGGCGATGTCCAGCAGATCGTCGTAGATTAATCCCACGTCCCGGTCGTGAAGCGCCGCCTGCGCCGCGCCGGTAAGCCCCAAGCCCCCCCGCCAGCAGACAGGCCGCCAGGTGCGTTTTCCACTGTTGCGTCTTTTTTATTTTAACCCCTCTTTCCTGTTCCGTGATTCCAATTGAGAAAAATGCTCGCGGATATTTGCGCAATAATTATGCCTTGCTGCAATTATGTCTACTTTTCAATCTGTTACAATAACCAACCTA
>JAAELZ010000321.1 GCA_024226105.1 Pseudomonadota bacterium
CATGCACTCGGTGTGCGGCAAATGCTATTCGCCTACAACCTCAATAACGAAGCCGCCGGTGGGTGCCATGATACGGATATGGGTTTGACGGATTTCGGGCGATCGATTGTGCGAGAGATGAACCGACTGGGCATCATTGTGGATGGTTCTCACGCTTCATTGCAGACCACTCTGGATATTATGCAGGAGTCCAGTAAACCGGTGGTGTTTTCACACTCCAACCCGGTTTCGGTCCGGGATCATCAGCGCAATATCCTCGATCAGCAAATTAAAGCCTGCGCGCAAACGGGCGGTGTGATTGGTCTTAATGGCATGGGAATATTCCTGGGCGAGAATGATATCAGCACCCAAACCCTGCTAAAACATATCTGTTATGTTGCGGATCTGGTGGGCGCGGAACACCTTGGAATCGGGTTTGATTACTCACCCCCGGTGGAAGTGGACATCGGTGTGATCTTGAGCAGTCGCCCCGATTACTGGCCCGCGGGCCAGGCCTACGATACACCAGAAATCAAACACGCGGGGCCTTCCCAACTCCCGGAGATTGTAGATGGATTAATGGGCCGTGGTTTCAGCGAAAACGAAATCAGGGGTTTTCTGGGTGAGAATTTCCGGCGCGTTGCAATGCAGACCTGGGTTACAGCATAGGTGCCGATATGTCCAGGCTCGTGATCACGGTTGCTGATTTCACCCCCCGTTTTCGTGGCGAGGGGTATGTGATGTCTTACGTTACGCAGCGAGTGTTGCATTCACGTATTTTACGAATGGATGCCGGTGATGGCCGGGCTGGTTATGGTGAAATCATTAGTGATCCCGGGCTGAATCTTGGTGAAATTCGCAGGCTGGAAGATGTCGCACTCTCTGAGATGATCTCTGTATCATTGCAGGATCTGCCCGCGCGGATACAACAGTTACGATTTCGGGATAACCGCCTGGCCGGTCTTGGTTTTGCGCTGGAAACGGCCTACCTGGATTTGTTGTCCCGCCGCAACGAAGTCCCGCTCTATGCCCTGCTTGGGGGGCGCTTATGCAGTGATGTGGTGGATTACCTCTCAATTTCCTGCGCTGAACCTGCGGAGATGGCGAATCGAATCCGCTCTGAGGGTAGCGATCGAGAGGTTATTCAGATCAAACTCGATGGCAAAGACATGGCAAGCGATATGGCGAGAATCGATGCGACGATGTCGACGCTTTTAACCAGCCAGACAATACTTATTGATTTCAACGGAGCCTTGTCTCCAAAAACCGCCAAAGCGATTATTTCACAGTATTCGGATGAGCGAATTATGTGGGAGGAGCCCTGTAAACGCTACGCGGAAAACCGGGCGCTGGTAGACAGCACCGGGGCCCGGCTGTTATTTGATCAATGCATCAAATCCCTCAAAGATTTTGCACTGGCCTGTGGCGATGGCGCGATGGCGGGGGTGTGCATTAAACCGATGTCTCTGGGCGGGTTTGGTTTGGCCCGTGCAGCGCGTGATATGTGCGTGGATTCAGGCATCGCAGTACGTATTGATGGCCTGTGGTGCGGGGCAGTTTCAACCGCCAGCATACTTCATCTTGCCGTCGGTATGCCGCCTGAGTTGCTGATTGCAGGCTGTGATCTGCGAGAGCCTTTGGTGCTGGAAGAAGACTGGGGCGGTGTTGAATCTCGCCCCGGAGGGCGTATTTCACCAACAGAAACCCCCGGGAATGGTGTCACGCCACCTGCGTTATTGTGGCAATAGTTTCTCAATGTAGGGGAGAGCTGATAAAATAGTTGGAGCTTACACATCCGCCGATATGTTTTAGTTCATGGTGGATGCGCTGCACTTATCCACCCTACATTGAGCTTTCGTTTATCTTTCAGTGCCAGTAATAGATTAATCCAGGCGTTAAGAACTACCCTTTTGAAAGGGGTCGAGAACGCCCATAGAATCTCAAAGTAGGGTGGATAAGCATAGCGCATCCACCATGAAATCAAAGGCAATCCATTTTATCAGGCCCCTACATTGAGGTTTCTCTATACTTTTTTTGGCTGCCCTTGAACACCGGGGGCTGTCTAAATCACATCAAACGGATGAAAAAATATGTCAGTCATTAAACAAATAGCCGATTACCACCAGGAGATGGTTGGCTGGCGGCGTGATATCCACGCACACCCGGAGCTGGGTTTTGAGGAGTTTCGTACCAGCGCCCTCGTGGCGGAGAAGCTGGAGCAATGGGGCATAGAGACTCACCGGGAAATCGCCGGAACGGGAGTGGTTGGCGTGATTTATGGGAAGGGCAAGGCCGCGGCCAGTATCGGGCTGCGGGCCGATATGGATGCTCTGCCCATCACCGAGAATAATGATCTGGATTATCGCTCAAGCCATGCCGGAAAAATGCATGCCTGCGGTCATGATGGCCACACCACGATGTTGCTGGGCGCCGCAAGATATCTTGCAGAGACTCGCAATTTTGACGGGGTAGTGAACCTGATTTTCCAGCCTGCGGAAGAAAATTCGGGTGGCGCAAAGCATATGATTGATGAAGGCCTGTTTGAGCGTTTCCCCTGTGACGCGGTGTACGGGATGCACAATTACACAGAAATTCCAAAAAACACCTTTGCCATAAACAGCGGTGGATTTATGGCCGCGGCGGATACAGTTCAGATTGAAATTGAAGGGCTCGGTGGTCATGCTGCATTACCCCATTTGTGCGTGGACCCGATTGCCATTGGCGTGCAGTTACACGCCGCGTTGCAAAACATCGTAAGCCGCAATTTGAATCCAACATCGCCCGCTGTGATTAGCATTACGCAATTCAATGCCGGACAGGTAAGCAATGTTATTCCGGAAAAAGCCACATTGGTGGGTTCTGTGCGTACGGTTGATCTCGAAACACGCCATGAGATCAGGCAAAGGTTGTCAGATATTTGTGATGGCATTGCGGTTGCTCACAAAGCGAAAATCAGCATCGATTATGCACAAGGGTATCCTGCATTAGTCAATCATGCTGAGCAGACACAAAACGCGATATCGGCGGCAGCTGCCGTGGTTGGAGAAAAAAATGTTGATGCTAACTATACGCCGGTCATGGGGGCCGAAGATTTTTCTTACATGCTGGAGGCCCGACCCGGCGCCTATATTTTTATTGGTCAGGGTGATCAAAACTGCGTTCACGACCTGCATCATCCCAACTATGATTTTAATGATCAAATCCTGTCCATTGGCGCGAGTTATTGGGCCAGGCTTGTTGAGCAGCAGCTGCCACTTTGAATGGGTGAGATTTGAGGGGGTTCTTAAGAGGTGCCCATAGCCGTCCTGATTTGTGTTCAATGGCGCTAACAAGGTGAAATGAGACGAAGAACCGTAAATCAGGCTGCTTTAGCTCGTGTCTAATTGGGCTTATCTTATTCTCAACTGATACACGATAAATGGCCTTTCCTACTCATTCTCCCTACGTCATCATCGGTGCGGGCATTCATGGCCTTAGCACCGCCTATCACCTCGCTCTGAAGCTAAAAGCGCAGGGCAAAGGGTCGGGCAAAGATATCCTGGTTATCGATAAATCAGGTATCTGCTCAGGCGCAACGGGCATCGCTTGCGGTGTTATCCGGAATAATTATTTCCAGCCTGCCATGCGGGAACTGATGGCGCACAGCGTTAAAGTTTGGGAAAGTGATCCAAAGGCGTATAGCTATCATCCTGTGGGTTATATGCAAATCAGCCATGAACATATGCACGAAGACATCGCTTCGATCTATCAGCAGCAGCAGGCAATTGATTATGAATCGCGTTTTATCGAAGGCACGAAAGACTGTGATCGCTACATGCGCGGGATATTTGATGACTGGCAGGCAAAGGGTATTAGCTCCGTGCTGCATGAAATGCCGGGTGGTTACGCGAACAATACCATTGCAATGTACGGCCTGGCCGATAAAGCGGAAGCAGAAGGTGTACGCATTATGTCGGGTGTAACCGTCACCGGGTTTTCTGAAGATGGCAGTGGCAGTATTCAGGCTGTCCAGACTGACCGAGGAAATATCGATACCGACTACGTGGTCATCGGTGCCGGCCCCTGGGTAAAAAGCTTCTGGGATATGTTGGACATGCCAAAGGCGATCAGCATAAAAAACCCTGATACGGGTGAAATCGCCGAGGATGTTCCCATGTGGACGTACTGGTGTTTAGAGGAAGGTACCCTGGGGGTTGACCCGAAGCTGCAGGTGACCAATGACGGAAAAATGCCGCCGGTCATCCATGTTGATACTGACGCGCCGCTGTATTCAGATTATGATGGCTCGCTGATCACGGATGAGGTTTGGGGGATTTACTACAAACCCGATTTTCATTTTGGCGGTGTGCAGGGCGGGGCGGCCCCCTATATTGTCAACAAGGATGCAGACGACGTAGAAGTTGACCCCTATGGCCCGTTATCTCCCGAGTTTATAGTGGGTGAGGATTTTGCACACATGTGGGTATCCGCACTGGCCCACTGTCAGAAGCGGTTTTCGGGTCAGCTGACGAAGTATAAAACAGAAGAAAACTCGGGTGGGCTGGGCGCCTTCACGCCTGATAGCTTTCCAGTATTTGACGGGGTACGGGATAACTGTTTCCTGATCGCTGATTCAAATCATGGCTACAAGATGCTGGGGGTTGGAAAGCTGGTGGCAGAGACTATTTGCGGCGAATCCTCTGATTTATTGAAACCCTTCCGCATGGCGCGATACGCGGAGGGTGAGTTACACCCGGTTTCCAATAGCCCTTTTCCGTGGAGTTAGCTTGAACCCTCAGGTGGCATTCTTGGCAGGTTTAAACTTTGAGGTGTAGCGTTTAAATCTCCCCCAACCCCTCTTTGTTAAAGAGGGGGGCTTTCCAATGAAAAGGCGACACCATAAAAACTTGTAAAACTTCCCCCTTAGAAAAAGGGGGATAGAGGGGGATTTTCACTAATTCAGACCCTCTCCACGGTTAACGTCATTACGAGGAGCGGAGCGACGCAGCAATGACACGGAAGATAACGCCATTCAGAATTGCTCTGTAACCTCGACAGCCTAGAAATCAGTTTTCACCCCGCCTTCAGCCGTACGCCTCGCAACGAAATCATTGATCTCATCACGAATAGCCGCATCGATCGGCGGTGCTTCATACTCACTCAATGCCTGTTGATATACGGAATGTGCTTTTTGAGCCGCCTCCGGGGCACCGGCTTCCTGCCAGCTTTCAAAATTACGCCAGTCTGAAATCAAGGGCGCATAAAAGGCGGTTTTATAGCGTTCCTGAGTATGTTGAGTGCCAAAGAAGTGTCCGCCCGGGCCGACTTCATCGATTGTGTCCAGCGCGACCTCGTTTTGATTGATCTTGACAGGTTTGAGGTATTCGGCAACCATTTGCAACATATCGACATCCAGAACAAATTTCTCAAAGGAGGCGCATAAACCACCTTCCAACCAGCCCGCGCCGTGTTTTAACAGATTGCAGCCGCCTGAAATGGCGCCCCATAGAGAAAACACCGATTCATAAGCAGCTTGTGCGTCAACAGCATTGGCTGCGCAGGTATTGGAGGATCGATACGGCAGACCGTAGCGCCTGGCAAGTTGCCCGCCCACAATGGCGGATTTCATATATTCGGGTGTGCCAAAAGCGGGAGAGCCGGATTTCATGTCTACGTTGGAGGTGAAAGCACCATACATGACAGGTGCGCCCGGTCTGACGGTCTGTGACAACATATAACCCGCGAGTGCCTCGGCATTTTGTTGCACGATGGCACCGGCCAGGGTGATCGGTGCCATCGCACCCGCCAGAGTAAACGGTGTGATTATGGTGAGCTGATTTCGTTTTGCCATCTCGATGATGCCTTCGGCCATCACGGTATCCACCGCCAGCGGTGAATTGATATTGACTACCGTCATCACGCTGGTCTCGCGCGCAAACTGCGTTTCATCGATGCCGCGTCCGATGCGTATCATCTCGAGCGCATCCAGCAGGCGGTTTCTTTCGGTGGCGTACCCGCGTAACGGTTTGTCGGTCAGGAAAATAAAATCACGCGTGGCCTCGAGGTGGCGAATCGAGGGATGCCAATCCTGCGGTTCAACCGGATAACCCCCGATGCAACCGATAATATTGAAATACTGCGCAAGCTTGATAAATTTTCGGAAGTCCTCGATATTGCCGGCCCGTCGCCCGCCTATGATGTCGGAACAATTGGGGGCAGAACTCACTGAATCAAAAACAAGGTGGTTTCCACCGATGATAATGTTGTTTTCCGGATTACGCGCATGAATGCTAATTTCGGCAGGGGAAAGGCCAATCAGGCTTTCGACCAACTCCGGATCGAAGCGCACACGCTCGCTTCCGGGCTCAATGAACGCACCCGCCTGTTTGAGGTATTGGCGTGCCTCGGGTAGTAGAAAGTTAATGCCAGTATCGCGCAACAGCTTGAGCGATGAGCGGTGGATTGACTCTATTTCATCTGCTGATAAGAGCTCAGTGGGCGCGACAGGGTTGATTAACTGCTGGCGGGGTAACTGGCTGAGAGTCTTACCCTGCTTGTTTTCCGTACGATTTTGACGAGTACGGCGACTGCGGCGTTGTTGCTGAGCTGACATGCTAAATACCAGGTGGAATTCGTTATGGTCGGCATTATCCCGCGCCTAAAATAATAATTCAGCGTC
>JAAELZ010000322.1 GCA_024226105.1 Pseudomonadota bacterium
AAACCACCTGGAAAATGCAAAGCCTGCGAGATCATCCCGAGTGCGCCCGGCAGGAATACGACCGAATACTCGATACCCATGATAGCGGCCTGTATGCCGATGTCAGTTTTGAACTACAGGCACCGGAAATTGGCCATAAAACCGCCCCCAGAATGGCCATACTTCGCGAACAGGGTGTTAACGGCCAGATTGAAATGGCTTCTGCGTTTGACCGCGCGGGTTTTGACGCAGTCGACGTCACCATGAGTGATCTGGTGGATGGCCGCCACGTATTGAACGAATTTCAGGGCTTTGTGGCCTGCGGCGGTTTTTCCTTCGGTGACGTGCTGGGTGCGGGCGAAGGCTGGGCCAAATCAATTTTGTTTAATACGGCCTTGCGCGACCAGTTCGAGGCTTACCTTGGTTCTGATAACAATTTAACGCTTGGCGTATGTAATGGCTGCCAGATGCTGGCAGCGCTGTCCGATATCATCCCCGGCACCGACCACTGGCCACATTTTGTACGCAACCGTTCCGAACAGTTTGAGGCGCGCTACGTGATGGCCGAAGTTATCGACAGCCCTTCGTTATTTTTCAGCGGCATGGCCGGTAGCCGCATACCTATCGCAATCGCACACGGAGAAGGACGCGCGGAATTCAAAACTGAAGCAATCGCGGATGCCTTCATTGCATCTAATCTTACCAGCCTGCGCTATATAGCTAACGGTGGTGCGGTTACGGAACAGTACCCGGCCAACCCCAATGGCTCACGTGCTGGCATCACAGGTATCACCAACACATCCGGGCGCGTCACCCTGATGATGCCCCACCCTGAGCGCACTACCCGCACGGTCAATCACTCCTGGGCACCATCAGACTGGGGCACCTTAAGCCCCTGGATGCAACTGTTCTACAACGCAGGTAAACAATTCTAAGCATGGCAAAACAATTTACCGCAAGCAGTTATATTCTAAGGCTTCTCAGCGCCTTTACTCTGGTATGTGCGACCTATAACCCGCTCGAACCCTGGTCATATTATGAATGGGCCATTGCCCCGGCACTACACGATTTTTCCCTGTTCACGCCCCTGCAGGGCCTGCTTGGTGTGGTTCTCTTGATCGGCTGGGCCATCCTGATACGCGCTACTTCCCGTTCACTTGGTTTCGTTGGAATACTTCTCGGCGGCGCGTTATGTGCCATGACTATCTGGGTGCTGGTTGACCAGGGCTGGGTATCTCTAGGTGGAAATGACGTTTTCGCCTGGGTTATCATCATCGCCATCAGCGCCCTGCTCGGCACCGGATTGTCCTGGTCACACATACGCCGCCGCATCAGCGGTCAGCTGGATGTAGACGATATCGATGGTGATTAGAGCTTACGCTGTCAACCTGGACAGTATCCGGCAATAAAAACAAGCAAACGAAGCCATGACGTAGGGTGGCATAAGCGTAGCGCATCCACCAAAATACAGGTTAAAGAACCTATCCACCGTATCGAGTAAAACTATCCAACAATTCCCTCAAGCTAATTGGCGCATTCGACTCGACTAAATCCAGCTCGAAAGCCAACCGCCCAATCACCTGCTC